>NZ_JBICJR010000064.1:0-298 GCF_043103245.1 Pseudomonas sp. YQ_6 | reverse complement strand
CACGCAGGCGCTTGAGCACCACGGCATTGACCGACTGGGCGGTGAGGTCGGTGATGTCAGCCATGGCCGGGAAGCGACCGGCCAGCCCTTCGATCACGTTGTCGCTGGCGCCGAACAAAGAGCCGATCGAATCGGCTTTGTCCTTGAACGGGTTGAACGGCGCCAAGGCGGTGTAAAGCGGGCTGTCGTGCTGGTCCAGCCATTGCTCCAGGCGTTTGAAACGCCGGTCATGATCTTCGGTGCCGGGTGTCGGCTGGCCCATCGGGTGAATCAGCAACGCCAGTGAGATTTCCAGACC
>NZ_JBICJR010000063.1:0-21056 GCF_043103245.1 Pseudomonas sp. YQ_6 | reverse complement strand
GCCGCTCCTACAGGCTCCGTGTGAGCCGAATAAATGGGCAATGGGGCGTGGCCTTTATTGCACCGCTGCAAAGACCCAACTGCGTCGTTAAATATTATTGACCAACACCCCCGCCAAACCCACGCCGCCACAGGCCCGCATCGGTTTAAGGCCCCAAAAAACGGCGTACCCCCCGCGTTAAAGCCCGCTTCCGCCGTTTGACATATCGAACGGCTCTGGCAAGCTATCTACAAGCCCCGACCGGAATCGTCGCCTCTGACGAGCCGGCAGTGCTCGGGGCTACAGGCAGCACCCAGGGCCCCGAGCCGTGCGCCTGCACAACAACGACAGGTCGAACCTGTCCCAAGGTGACATATGTCCAACAGCAACATTGGCAACAAGCAACCTTCCCTGCGCAAACCCGTCGTCCTGATGACCATGGGCAGCCAAGAGCGCAAGGGACATGACTACCAGGTCATGACCCACAAATACATTACCCCGCTGGTCGAGTTCTCCGATTGCGTCCCGGTGTTGGTACCTACCTGCTGCGGCACTGAAGACCTCGAGACCTACCTGGACATGGCCGACGGCGTGTACCTGACTGGCGCTGGCAGCAACATCGACCCGGCCCTGTATGGCCAGGAAAACCAGACCCCGGGCAAAGGCCAGGACCAGAACCGCGACCTGTTCGACATTCCGCTGGTCAAGGCGGCGATCAAGCGTGGCCTGCCCATCTTCGGCATCTGCCGTGGCATGCAGGAAATCAACGTGGCCCTGGGTGGTGACATTTACCAGAAGGTGTATGCCGAACCTGGGTTCAATGACCACCGGGAAAACCCGGAAGACCCGGTCGAAGTGCAGTACGCCCAGGTGCATGGGGTGAAGATCCAGCCGGGCAGCTGGCTGCACGACACTCTGGGTACCGACGAGATTCGCGTCAACTCGCTGCATGGCCAAGGCCTGCATAAGCTCGGCGCCGGTATTGAAGCCATCGCCCGTGCCGAAGATGGCCTGGTCGAAGCGATTCATGCGCCAAGCATTTCGCCGTTCCTGTTCGCCGTGCAGTGGCACCCTGAATGGCAAGCGGCGAAGAACCCTGATTCGATCAAGATCTTCCAGGCTTTCGGCGACGCTTGCCGGGCCCAGGTACGCAAGGCGCAAATCAAGCGCCAGCACGCAGCCTGACTTTCAGTTTCCTCTGCTTTGATCGCGGGGCGGCGCAAGGCCGCCCCCGTTTCCCGGTCACCCTCTGCTGGTCCCAGAACACTTCCCGTGGAATCGGGCGGCGGGCTTGTGCCTGTCTCCGCGATCGTTTTTTTCCTTCCCCTTAAGAGATACGATGACTGCCATGTGTTTGTCGTCGTACCTGCTGCGCCTGTGAAATCGAGCGCCGCCCGCGCGGCGCTTCGCGGGTAAACCCGCTCCTACGTTTGTTTCGGGCCAGTATCGCCTGTGTCAGACGCGCGCGACCGCCTTGTTTGTACGACTCGATATCGAGGCATGCGCCAAGGCGTTCGCGCGCAAATGCCACAGGCATAACTGGCCTGAAACAAACGTAGGAGCGGGTTTACCCGCGAAGCGCCGCGCGGGCGGCGCTCGATCTGCGCCACAACACATAAATCCAGACGGCCACCCTGACGAGAACACAAAATTCTGAAAAGGGACTAGTCATCACGCAAGTTGTACGATAACTTACCTCCATCGCAAGACAACACCCCTCACCCAAGCGCCACAGGATGCCAACAACAATGAATCCACAAGAACTCAAATCCATCCTCTCCCACGGCCTGCTGTCTTTCCCGGTCACCGACTTCAATGCCCAGGGCGACTTCAACCCGGCTGGCTACATCAAGCGCCTCGAGTGGCTGGCCCCCTACGGCGCCAGCGCGCTGTTCGCCGCTGGCGGTACCGGTGAATTCTTCTCCCTGGCCGCCAGCGAATACAGCCAGGTGATCAAGACCGCGGTTGACACCTGCGCCACTTCGGTTCCGATCCTCGCCGGTGTCGGTGGCTCCACCCGTCAGGCCATCGAATACGCGCAAGAAGCCGAGCGCCTGGGTGCCAAGGGCCTGCTGTTGCTGCCGCACTACCTGACCGAAGCCAGCCAGGACGGCGTCGCCGCCCACGTCGAAGCGGTGTGCAAATCGGTAAACATCGGTGTGGTGGTGTACAACCGCAACGTCTGCCGCCTGAACGCCGACCTGCTGGAAAAACTGGCCGAGCGCTGCCCGAACCTGATCGGCTACAAGGACGGCCTGGGTGATATCGAGCTGATGGTGTCGATCCGTCGTCGCCTGGGCGAGCGCTTCAGCTACCTGGGTGGCCTGCCGACCGCCGAAGTGTATGCCGCCGCCTACAAGGCCCTGGGCGTACCGGTGTACTCCTCCGCGGTGTTCAACTTCGTGCCGAAAACCGCCATGGACTTCTACAACGCCATCGCCCGTGACGACCACGCCACCGTGGCCAAGCTGATCGACGATTTCTTCCTGCCATACCTGGACATCCGCAACCGCAAGGCCGGCTACGCCGTGAGCATCGTCAAGGCCGGCGCCAGAATTGCCGGTTACGACGCCGGCCCGGTGCGTACCCCGCTGACTGACCTCACCGCCGAAGAGTACGAAATGCTCGCCGCGCTGATGGACAAGATGGGCCCGCAGTAAGCGCTGCCCGCGGCCTGCCAGATGCCGCGCCCGGAGTGGGCCTGCCCCACTCCGGTTACAATTCGTGAGCCCGCACAAAAATAACTAGTGGGAGTATTGCCAGCATGCAAGCGACTAAGAAAACGCATGTGCGCTACCTGATCCTGTTCATGCTGTTTCTGGTGACCACGATCAACTATGCCGACCGCGCGACCATTGCTATCGCAGGCTCCAGCCTGCAGAAAGACCTCGGCATTGACGCCGTAACCCTCGGTTATATCTTTTCCGCCTTCGGATGGGCTTACGTGGCTGGCCAGATTCCTGGTGGTTGGCTGCTCGATCGCTTCGGTTCCAAGAACGTCTACGCCTTCAGCATCTTCACCTGGTCGCTGTTTACCCTGCTGCAGGGTTTTGTCGGTGGCCTGCCGGTTGCCTGGGCCGTGGTCACCCTCTTCACCCTGCGCTTCCTGGTCGGTTTCGCCGAAGCCCCGTCATTCCCGGGTAACGCGCGCATCGTCGCCGCATGGTTCCCGACCCAGGAACGCGGCACGGCCTCGGCCATCTTCAACTCGGCGCAGTATTTCGCCACTGCACTGTTCGCCCCGATCATGGGCTGGATCGTGTTCAGCTTCGGCTGGGAGCACGTGTTCGTGGTCATGGGTGTGCTGGGCATCATCTTCTCGATGGTGTGGCTGAAGACCATCTACAACCCGCGCCAACACCCGCGCATCAGCCAAAGCGAACTCGAGCACATCGAGCAGAACGGCGGCCTGGTCGACATGGACCAGAAGCGCGGCAGCGACGGCCCGAAATGGGGTTACATCAAGCAGTTGCTGACCAGCCGCATGCTGCTGGGCGTATACCTGGGCCAGTACTGCATCAACGCCATCACCTACTTCTTCCTCACCTGGTTCCCGGTGTACCTGGTGCAGGAACGCGGCATGACCATTCTCAAGGCCGGCTTCATCGCCTCGCTGCCGGCGGTGTGTGGTTTTATCGGCGGCGTCCTGGGTGGTGTGATCTCCGACTGGCTGCTGCGCCGCGGCAACTCGCTGACCTTCTCGCGCAAACTGCCGATCGTCTGTGGCCTGCTGCTGTCCACCACCATGGTGTTCTGCAACTACGTCGATGCCGAGTGGATGGTGGTCGGCTTCATGACGCTGGCGTTCTTCGGCAAGGGCATCGGCGCGCTGGGCTGGGCGGTGGTCGCGGACACTTCACCCAAGCAGATCGCCGGGCTGTCCGGTGGCCTGTTCAACACCTTCGGTAACATCGCGTCGATCACCACCCCTATCGTGATCGGCTACATCATCAGCGCCACCGGCTCGTTCAAGTGGGCGCTTGTGTACGTGGGTGCCAACGCGCTGGTAGCGGTATTCAGCTATCTGGTTATCGTCGGCCCCATCAAGCGTATCGAATTGCGTGATGCTGCCCCAAAGCCACACGCTGAGCCTGCCACCGACGGCGAACTGGCCAGTTCCCGACACTGAAAAAGCACGCCCGCGCCGGGTCACCCGGCATGGGCGGATGTACAGAAGCCTGAGAACCTGACAAGTAGGGCCCAAACATGCAGTTGATCGAACACTCCGACTCGCCCCGCTACGTCCGCCTGCACGACGACGACAACGTCGTGGTCGTCGTCAACGACGGCGGCTTGGGCGAAGGCGCCCGCTTCGCCGACGGCCTGACCCTGATCGAAGGCGTGCCGCAAAGCCACAAGGTGGCCACCGTGGCCATCGCCAAGGGCGAGCCCGTGCGCCGCTACGGGCAAATCATCGGCTACGCGCTGGAAGACTTGCGCCAAGGCAGCTGGGTTCAGGAAAGCCAGCTGGCCATGCCGGCCGCCCCGGAACTGAACAGCCTGCCGCGCTGCGATGCAGTGCCACAACCGCTGCCGCCGCTGGAGGGCTTCACCTTCGAGGGCTATCGCAACGCCGACGGCACTGTCGGCACCCGCAATATTCTCGGCATCACCACCACCGTGCAGTGCGTGACCGGCGTGCTGGAACATGCAGTCAAGCGCATTCGCAACGAACTGCTGCCCAAATACCCCAACGTCGATGACGTGGTGGCCATTACACACAGCTACGGCTGCGGTGTGGCAATCAACGCCCGCGACGCTTACATCCCGATCCGCACCGTGCGCAACCTGGCGCGCAACCCCAACCTTGGCGGCGAGGCACTGGTGATCAGCCTGGGCTGTGAAAAACTGCAAGCCAGCCAGGTGATGCACGACAACGACCCCTCGGTGGACCTCAGCGACCCATGGCTGTACCGCCTGCAAGATGCCAGCCTTGGCTTTGTTGAAATGATCGAGCAGATCATGGACCTGGCCGAGACCCGCCTGAAGAAGCTCGACCAGCGCCGCCGCGAAACGGTCCCGGCCAGCGAACTGATCCTCGGTATGCAATGCGGTGGCAGCGACGCCTTCTCGGGCATCACCGCCAACCCGGCACTTGGCTATGCCGCCGACCTGCTGGTCCGCGCTGGCGCCACGGTGCTGTTCTCTGAAGTGACCGAGGTGCGCGACGCGATCTACATGCTGACCTCGCGCGCGGAAAACCAGGACGTTGCCGACGCGCTGGTGCGCGAAATGGACTGGTACGACCGCTACCTGCAGCAAGGCGCCGCCGACCGCAGCGCCAACACCACGCCGGGCAACAAGAAAGGCGGGCTGTCGAACATCGTCGAGAAATCGCTGGGTTCGATCGTCAAGTCGGGCAGCGGCGCTATACAGGGTGTGCTCGGCCCAGGCGAGCGGGTCAACCGCAAAGGCCTGATTTTCTGCGCCACCCCGGCCAGCGACTTTGTCTGTGGCACCTTGCAACTGGCGGCCGGCATGAACCTGCACGTCTTCACTACCGGCCGCGGCACCCCCTATGGCCTGGCCATGGCGCCGGTGGTCAAGGTGTGTACCCGCAGCGAACTGGCCCAGCGCTGGCCCGACCTGATCGACATCGACGCCGGTCGCATCGCCAGTGGTCGCTCGACCATCGAGGAGCTGGGTTGGGAGCTGTTCCATTACTACCTGGACGTGGCCAGCGGCCGCAAGCAAACCTGGGCCGAGCAACACCGGCTGCACAACGACATCACCCTGTTCAACCCGGCGCCCATTACCTGATGCCGCAGCCTTGACCACGCATTCACACACGCCACCCTCAAGCCCACAGGAGCACCCCATGCCTGAAATCCTCGGCCATAACTTCATCGCCGGTCAGCGCAGTGCCGCTGGCCCTCAGCGCCTGCAGAGCCTGGACGCCAGCACTGGCGAAGCCCTGCCCTACAGCTTTGCCCAGGCCACCGAAGCCGAAGTGGACCAGGCCGCCAAGGCCGCTGCCGCAGCCTTCGCCGAGTTCCGCCAACTGGCCCCGGCACGTCGGGCCGAGTTCCTCGACGCCATCGCCGCTGAACTCGACGAACTGGATGACGCCTTCGTCGCCATCGTCTGCCGCGAAACCGCCCTGCCCGCCGCCCGCATCCAGGGCGAGCGCGGCCGCACCAGCGGGCAGATGCGCCTGTTCGCCCAAGTGCTGCGCCGCGGCGACTTCCTCGGCGCGCGCATCGACCTGGCACTGCCCGAGCGCCAGCCGCTGCCACGCGTAGACCTGCGCCAGATGCGCATCGGCGTAGGCCCGGTCGCCGTGTTCGGGGCCAGCAACTTCCCGCTGGCCTTCTCCACCGCCGGGGGTGATACCGCCGCCGCCCTGGCCGCAGGCTGCCCGGTGGTATTCAAGGCGCACAGCGGCCACATGGCCACGGCCGACCTGGTGGGCTGCGCCATCGTGCGCGCCGCTGAGCGGACCGGCATGCCCAAGGGCGTTTTCAACATGGTATTTGGTGGCGGCGTGGGCGAGTGGCTGGTCAAGCACCCCGCCATCCAGGCGGTTGGCTTCACTGGCTCGCTGAAAGGCGGCGATGCCCTTTGCCGCATGGCCGCTGAGCGCCCGCAGCCAATCCCGGTATTTGCCGAGATGTCGAGCATCAACCCGGTCATCATCCTGCCGGGCGCCCTGGCCAAGCGTGGCGAGGCCATTGCCCGCGAGTTGGCGGGGTCCGTGTGCATGGGCGCCGGGCAGTTCTGCACCAACCCTGGGTTGGTGATTGGCCTGCAGTCACCACAGTACAGCCAGCTGCTCGCCGACCTTGGCCAGTACCTGGACCAGCAAGCCGGGCAAACCATGCTCAACGCTGGCGGCCTGCGCAGCTACGTTGGCGGCCTTGAACACCTGCATGCCCATGCCGGTATCGAGCATGTAGCCGGCCAGGCGCAGGAAGGCAACCAGGCGCGCGCTCAGCTGTTCAAGGCCGATGCACGCCTGCTGGTCGAGTCCGATCCGCTGTTGCAGGAAGAAGTGTTTGGGCCCACCACCGTGGCTGTAGAGGTGCAGGACAACGACCAACTGCGCGACGCGCTGCTCGGCCTGCGTGGCCAGCTGACCGCGACGCTGATCGGCGAGACGGAGGACTTCGATGCCTTCGCCTGGCTGGTGCCGTTGCTGGAGGAGAAAGTCGGGCGAATCCTGGTCAATGGCTACCCGACCGGTGTCGAAGTCTGTGATGCCATGGTGCACGGCGGCCCGTACCCGGCGACCTCCGATGCGCGTGGCACCTCGGTCGGCACTTTGGCCATCGACCGCTTCCTGCGCCCGGTGTGCTACCAGAACTACCCACAGACGCTGCTGCCTGAGGCACTGCGCGACGGCAACCCGCTGGGGCTGCGGCGGTTGGTGAACGGGCAGTGGAGTGACGGGGCGATCTGACCGGTTGCAAGCAACAAGAAAGCCCCGCGCACGGCGGGGCTTTTCTTTTTGACTGTACTGGCCTCTTCGCGGGCAAGCCCGCTCCTACAGGGCTATCTTGCCCGCGAAGAGGCCATTACAGGCAGAAAAGGCTTCAGGTCCCTTGCGCTTCAGCCGCCTCATGCGCCTGGCGCAAGCGCTCGCGGCTGTTGCTCAGGTGCATGCGCATGGCCATCTTCGCCCCTTCGCTGTCACGCCGGGCAATCGCCTCATAGATCGCCTCGTGCTCATGCATCAAGCGGCTCATGTAGTGCGCCTGGTCATCATGGGCCAGGCGCGCCGAGTTCAGTCGGGTACGCGGGATGATGCTGGTACCCAGGTGGTTGATGATATCGGCGAAGTAGTGGTTGCCGCTGGCCTGGGCAATGCGCAGGTGGAATTGGAAGTCCGCCGACACCGCATCAGTGGCGTGGGCCGCCCCCTCGTTGAGTTCGTCCAGCGCCGCCCGCATACCGGCCAGGGCTTCGTCGCTTCGCCGCTGGGCTGCCAGCCCGGCCGACTCGATCTCCAGGGCAATGCGCAACTCCAGCACCGCCAGCACTTCGCGCAGGGTGACCACGGTGGCCGGGTCGATACGGAAACCGCCCGTAGCCGGCGCATCCAGCACGAATGTACCAATGCCGTGGCGGGTCTCAACCTGCCCGGCGGCCTGCAACCGCGAGATCGCCTCACGCACCACCGTGCGGCTGACGCCCTCCTCGGCCATGATCTGCGATTCGGTCGGCAACTTGTCGCCGCGCTTGAGCTGGCCGCTGCGAATGCGTTCGGTCAGCACCGTGACCAGTTCCTGGGCCAGACTGCGCGGCTTGCGCCGGGTCCTTGCCTGTACCTGCTGCTCTGTCATTGCCCTGTATTTCACCTTGAAAGACAGCGCTCATCATAGCGCAAGCGGTTGTACGATCACATACACCCCGTGCGGTATTTCTTGCCATCTTTGCAGTCCCTGGCCCCTGAAAAACGCGCAGAATCACTGGCCCATGGCCTGCGCGAGCCTGTACTGTACGCCTCCACGCTCACTGTTCCATGGAAGGAATCTGCAGTATGAAAACCCTCGACCGCCTTTTGCTCGGCAGTGGCCTGCTGATCCCCCTCTGGCTGCTGGCGGGGGTATGGCTCACCGCCCAGGCCTACCCTGGCTATGATCACCTGCAACAGGCCATGAGCCAGCTGGGCGCGGCAGGCTCGCCAACCCACAGCTGGTCACCACGAGTCAACAACTACCCTCTAGCCCTGCTGTTTGCCCTGTTTGCCTGGGGCCTGGTGCGGCGCTGGCGTAGCTCGAAGCTGGCGCTGCTGAGTGCGGGCCTGGTGTTGCTGCATGGCATTGGCAGTTTGGGCACCGGCTGGTTCCCCTGCGACCAGGGCTGTGCACCGGCACAGCCATCTACCTCGCAACAACTGCATAACCTGTTTGGTCTGCTGATGTTCCTCTCACTGACCTTGGCCAGCGCCGTATGGGCATGGCTGGGCAACCGCATTGCCGTCTCCCCCGCCCTGGCGCTGTTTTCCCTAGCTTGCGTGGTATTGGCGATCATCACCGTCGCGTTGATGGGCCAGGCGGCGCAGAGTGGCCAGCTGTTCGGCCTGTATCAACGCCTCAACTATGGTGTTTCGGTGCTTTGGGTTGCCAGCCTGGCTTGGACAAGCCTGCGCAGGCCCGTGGGCAGCCCTCTGCGCATGGCTGTGACCTGACGGCAAATTGCTGGCCCACGGCTGCGGAAAGCGAAGGCAAACTCCGTTCTCTTTCAGATGCTTAGGACAGCAACATGCGAGTACTTCTAGCAACGATGGCCGGCTGCCTGCTGGCCACCTTCGCTTTCGGCGCCCAAGCCAGGGCACTGAGCCAGAACGATCGCCACACCTGCGGCTGGGGCGCGCAGATAGCCGCCGAGGCCCAACAGGCCAAGCTTTCCGGGGTGACCTTGTATGCCACGCGCAAGAAGCTACAGGTACGCAAATTCCCCAAACCCTGGATGCGCATGACTGCCTTCGGCATTACCGAGCAGACGTACAACAGCCGCTCGCGGCTCAATCCAGCAGCGATCAAGCAGACGTACTTCGAGCAGTGCGTTCAGCATGCCGTTGCAAGACGATAACTCTTTATTTATCACGCCTGCAAAGGCCGCATCAGCGTCTCCAAGGAGGGCCTGCCTTGAAGCGATCTTCCAGCCAGGCCTTGAAGACGCCCATCGCTGCCGTGTTCAGGCGCGCGGTCGGCCGTACAAGGTAAATGCCCGCCGCCTTGTCCAGCTGCCATTGCGCAAGCACCCTTACCAGGCATCCGCTGGCCAGGTCCTCGCACATGAGCCAGTCACCTCCGGCCAGAATCCCCACGCCGCGCCGCGCCGCCTCCAGCAGAGCTTCGTTGTCATTACTGCGAAGGCTGCCAGCAACTTTGACACTTGTCTGTCGCGTATCGCTCATCAGGCGCCATTCAGGAAACGATCGTAAGCCATTGAAACCCAAACAGTTATGCGCCGCCAAATCTTCCGGCTGCGCGGGTTCCCCATGCCGAGCAAGGTATTGAGGAGAAGCGCACAGGATCCGCACGTGATCGCACAGTTTACTTGCCACCAGACGATTGTCCGCCAGCTCACCAATCCGGATCGCGGCGTCGAAACCCTCGCCGATCAGGTCGACGAAACGATCGGCATACTCGGTCTCCACGATTACCTGCGGGTAGGCCAGTACAAAGTCGGCCAGCATGCCGCTCAACCAGCGTCGGCCCATGGCCGCCGGCAACGCCAGACGCAGACGCCCACGAACCGTTGCCGCACCTTCGGCTGCCTCTTCCTCCGCTTCGGCAATCAGCCGGCTAGCCTCGAGAACCTTGGCTACCAGCCGCTCGCCCTCATCGGTAAAGCGCAGCTGCCGCGTACTGCGCTCCACCAGGCGAATGCCCAGCCGCGTCTCTAAAGCACTCAGGCGTTTCGACAGCACCGTAGGGTGGCGCTCCAGTTGCCGCCCGGCGGCAGCAAACGAGCCCTGCTCATACAAGGCCAGCAGGGTGGCAAGTTCATCAGCGCGGCGACTGTCGAAGGTATCCATGGCAAGACTCGGCTCAGGGCAGTGAAATCAGGGGGCGGATCAGGCTGTCAGCACCAGCGCGCCCTCCGACCGCCCTTGCTCCAGGTACTCATGGGCCTTGGCTGCTTCAGCCAGCGGGAAGCATCGCCAGACCCGAGGCTGGACGATACCTTCGGCAACCGCTGCCAGCACATCGGCCGCGCGCTGCTGGTACTCCTCGACCGTGCGGGTGTGTGCTGCGAGCGATGGCCGGGTCAGGTACAGCGAGCCATTGGCATTGAGCGTGGCCACCTCTATGGCAGGCGGTGCACCGGAGGTGCCGCCGAACGATACCAACAAGCCGCGCACCCTCAGGCTGCCCAACGAGGCCTCAAGCGACACCTTGCCCACGCAATCGTACACTACGTCCACACCTTGGCCTTGGGTCAGCTCACGCACCTGGCTGGCCAAGGTTTCCGCGTCGAACACCAGCACGTGCTGGCAACCCGCCGCCCGTGCCCGCTCCACACTTTGCAGGCGCGATACCACCCCTATCACCGTCGCCCCCAGGTGCCGCGCCCAAGGCACCATCAGCTGGCCCAAAGCACCGGCCGCACCGTACAACAACACCTGGGTGCCCGGCCCTACGGCATAGGTGGTTTTCAACAGATATTGCGCCGTGATTCCCTTGAACAGCACCGCTGCGGCGGCCTCGTCCTCCAACTGCGGCGGCAGCGGGACCAGCCGCTCGGCCGGGAACAGCCGGCCACTGGCATAGGCACCGACCGGCCCCATCGCGTAAGCGACCCGGTCGCCCACCTGCACGTTGTGCACCCCATCGCCAATGGCCGAGACCCTGCCAGCGCCTTCCAGCCCCAGGCCTGAAGGCAATGCCAGCGCTGCTCCCCCCTTGCGCTGCAACACATCCAGCGGGTTCACGCCCATGGCCGTCTGCTCCAGCCAGACCTGGCCAGGCCCTGGAGATTGTGCTGCTAAGTGTTCAAGCTGCATCACGTCGGCAGCGCCGGTGCTATTGAGAATGATGCGGGTAGCCATGATCGAATCCTGCTAAATGAGTGCTCGAGTCAGGCTAAACAAGAAGCAAAAGTTGAACAATCAGGCGGGATGCAGATGATTTCTGCGCCCCTTGCAGCAATTCAGTCAGTGCATCAGCAGCCAGTCAGCATCGTAGGGCGCCGTTCACCGACGAAGAACAAGGGGCGCAGGCGCACGCCTATCAGGTTGCCGGTATAGGCCGCCACCAGCCACAACCAGCCATGTAAGCTACCCGAGGCGATACCACTGAAGTAAGCACCAATGTTGCAGCCGTAAGCCAGGCGCGAACCATAGCCCAGCAGAAGGCCGCCAATCACTGCGGCCACCAGCGACGGCAGCGGAATCTTCAGGCTTGGCGCAAAGCGCCCGGCCAGGCCCGCCGCCAGCAACGCACCCAGTACGATGCCCAGGTCCATTACCGTGGTGATGTCCTGCCACAGCGGCGCAGCCAAAGCCTTGGCATTGGCCGGTGCCTGCCAGAACACCCAGCTACCGACATCCACGCCCAGCCCGCTGAGGACCTTGGCCCCCCACAAGGCGAAAGCCGAGGTAATGCCCCAAGGCCGCCCCGCCAGCGCCAAGGTCGCGTAGTTCAGCAAGGCCAGGGCGATGGCGCCCCACAGCAAGGGCCAGGGGCCACGCAGGAAGCGGCGAAGGCCTTGGTGCTCGCTGGCAGGCAGTGCTTCAAGCGCGCCATGCCGGCGCTTCTCAAGCACCACGGTGGCCCAGGCGATCAGCCCGAACACTGCCAGGCTTGCCAGCAGCGCAGGCCCTATCCCCCAGGCCTGCACGATCGAGGTGGCCGGAAGCGACGGCAAGGCAAACCACCAGTCGGCATGGTGGGTGGCGCTGACCGAGCCGATGATGAAGAACAGCAGAGTCACCAGCATGCGCGCATTACCTCCCCCCACGGTGAACAGCGTGCCCGATGCGCAGCCGCCACCCAACTGCATGCCAATGCCGAAAATGAACGCACCGAACACCACTGAAACACCCGCTGGGGCAACCAGGCCAGTGACCGGGTTACCGAACAGGCTGCCAGCTGACAACGCCGGGAAGAACAGCAGCACCGCCAGGGTCAGCATGACCATCTGCGCACGCAGGCCCGCGCCACGGCGCTCGTTGATAAACACCCGCCAGGCCGAGGTGAAACCGAAGGCGGCGTGGTACAGCGTCAGGCCAAGCGCGGTGCCGACAAGCAGCAACAACACCTGCTTGAAGCCGGCATTGAGGTTGAGGAACCAGGCACTGGCCAGCATCAAGACCAAGGCGATCAATGGCGCGCCGAGGCGACGTGGTTCAGGCGTGGCAGTTGCGGAAAGACCCATCAAAATACTCGGACAATAGTTAAACGGACGGGGAGTATACGCCCAGCAGCCGACGCAATCGTTGTAGGAGTACACAAAGCATTTGTTAAGCTGATTCAAGTCGCCAGAAATGACCAAGGCCATTCACCCGATGGATGAACTGCGCAAGATTGACCTCAACCTGCTGCTCGCCCTGCATGCCCTGCTCAGTGAACGGCACGTGACCCGCGCAGCCCTGCGCCTGCACCGCAGCCAACCGGCGGTCAGCCACGCCTTGGCGCAGTTGCGCAAACACTTCGACGACCCTTTGCTGGTACGCCAAGGTGGCGGTATGACCCTTACCGCCCGCGCCCAATCGCTGGCACAACCGTTACAGGATGCACTGAGCAATCTCGACAGCCTGCTGGCCACCCCGCTGTTCGAGCCAGCCAGGGCCCAGCGCCGGTTCCGGCTGTCGCTGTCCGACTACGCCTCGCGCATCATCCTGCCGCACCTGCTGCGCCACCTGCGCCAAGTCGCGCCCGGGGTGGACCTGGCCATCAGCCAGGCCAGCCGTGAAACCATGTTGGCGCAGTTGCTCGATGGCGAGCTGGATCTGGCCCTGGGCCTGTTCCCCGAACTGCCTCAGGACATCACCGCCCAGCCCCTGTTTGCCGATCGCTTCATCAGCGTTGCCGATCGCCAGGTCCTGCCTGCCAGTGGCGGTATGGCCCTGGAAGACTGGCTGGCACGCCCACATGTATTGATGGCCATGCGCCCGGATGCTTTCGATGAAATCGAGCGCGCACTGGCCGCCCGGGGCCTGCAACGCCGAATTGCCCTGGCCTTGCCGCACTGGAGTGCGGCAGTCGAAGTGCTGGCCGGCACCGACCTGATCCTGACGGTGGCCAGCCGCGCTGTGGGGTCGTTGCGCCAGCACAAGACACTGCGCCAGTTCACACCGCCACTCGCCATCCCCTCGTTCGACTATCAGCAAGCCTGGCACAACCGCAAGGACAGTGACCCCGGGCACCGCTGGCTGCGCGAAACCGTCTGGGCCTGCAGCCAAGCAGGGCGCTGATCAGTTTTCTTGCCCCTTCACAGCGGCCGTGGGGTGGGCCGGTGACGCCGTTGCCCAAGTGCCCTGTACCAGCAACACTCCGCACAGGATCAGCACCACACCAGCCACCCTGGCCAGGCTAAGCGACTTGCCACCCAGCCCCATCACCCCGTAGTGGTCGGCAAGCACTGCCGTGATGATCTGCCCTGCCACCACCAGTACCAGGAACCCTGCTGCGCCAAGTTTCGGGGTGAGTGCTGCGGCGCCGGCTACATACATTGCCCCCAGCACGCCACCAATCCATAACCACCAGGGCCCCTGCAAGGCCTTGCCCATGTCTGGCGCCGGTGCCCGGATAATCAGCAGCGCAGCGATCACCACCAGCATGCTCACCGTCAACGATGTGAAAGCCCCCCACAGCCAGTGCCCAAGTGCCCGGCCTGCCGCAGCATTACCTGCGGCCTGAAACGGCAACACCGCACCGGCAAGCAACGCCATGGCCACAGGAAGCGCCAGCAGGAGCATTGATTTACTGAACATGGCAGCCCTCATCCAAGGTATCGATGGCCACCATGATGGTGCCTTCCCCAGTACTGATAGAAATCAAAATCCTGCACTTGAACTATTCGTACCCTGCATAGTGAAACATTCCTTCCGGCCGGCGTGCGCACGGCCGGCAATCGACTGCACCGTGCCACTGCCCTGGAGGCTTAGCCATGAGCGACGAACGAAAGTCCCTGATCGACCTTGGCCAACTGCCAACCCGCAACCTGGCCGAATGCCTGGCGGTGGATCAAGCCGCCTTGGTCAACGCCTTGACAGGCCAACTGCCAGCAGCATTGGTAGAGCACCTCGCTGCCAGTGCGGCCCTGGCCCAGGCACTGGGCCTGTCAAAAAAAGTGGCGGCCATTGGCCTGGCACTGGGCAAGTGGCTGGAGCAGGCCGCCGAGTCGTTGCGCGAGCAAGTGTTCGAGCAATGCTGCACGCACCTGTCCGATACCGTGCGCAGCTGGGCAGCGTTCGCCCAGGCGTACCTGTCACGCTCGCAGCCTGCAGAAGATGCCCTGCTGGCGCAGTTTCGCTTCGCCCGCGATGACCACTTCGGCGTGCGTGAATGGGCCTGGATCGCCCTGCGCCCGCGCCTGGCCCAGCACCTTGAAGCCGCCCTGGCGCTACTCAGCCGCCATACCGGTGATGCCGACCCGCTGGTACGTCGGTTCTGCATCGAGATCCTGCGCCCGCGTGGCGTTTGGTGCGAGCACATTGCCACGCTCAAGCAACGACCAGAAGTGGCCGAGCCGTTGCTGGTACCGCTGCTGGCCGAAGCCGAGAAATACGCGCAGGACTCGGTCGCCAATTGGCTCAACGATGCCAGCAAGACCCGCCCCGACTGGGTACTTCAGCTGTTCAAGCGCCATCCCCCGGCCTGCAAGGCCTCACAGCGCATCCAGACACGGGCCACCCGAAGCCTGCCGCAGTGACACACCACAAGTCGACTACACCGAACGTGCAGAGCCCCAGGCCTTGATCGAAGCCGCCGTCTACTGAGGCCCGCTCCTCGGCACCAGCCTGCCAGGACCGCAAACGGCCGATCGTAGGCGAGTAACCGAGGCCGGCAACGGCCGAGGTCAGCGCGAGGTTTCGACGCGCAGCACTTCGGTGTAGATCGCGTCAACCGTCTGGCCAACCTTGAGGTTCTTCATGCGTTTCTGCAGGTCTGGATTCTCGACCTTGACCACCTGCAGCTTGCCCTCCGGTGGCAACAAGCTCACCTCATGCGTCTTGAGGTCGATCTTCTTGATCTGAGAGGTAACCTTGACCTGGCGGAACGCCTCGCCGCCCGGGTTGGGGTTTTGCTCGGTTGCACGGATGGTACCGGACTCTTCAGTCGCTTTCGGCGCACCACCCACCTCCGGATTGAGCACATAGGCCACGGCGCGTGTCACGTAGATGTCGACTTGGTCACCGACTTTCAGGTTGGGCAGCGCTTTGGCCTTTTCGGTCAGCTGGAACGTCACATCCTTCTTATCGTCAGGGCCTTTCACCGTGACTTGGCGGGTGGCCAGGTCGATAGCCTTTACCTGTGTGGTGACATGGCTTTCCAGCGCTTCGCTCCCGATGGGGATACCGGCAGCCTGTACCGTGAAGCTGGCAGCAGAGGCCAGCGTGGCAAGGGCTACAGCACGAGCGAGAGTACGAATGGGGTTCATAGGCGTGCTTCCATGTGATCAAGTCCGAATAGGCGCGCGAAAGGCTCACGCGCTGACAAGCATAGCCATTACCAGCCGCCTTGCCGGCCCTCCCGATTGACGACGCATTTCGTCGCAGAAATCACCGTTATAGCTAATAAGAATTCTTTACACTTGCTTTACATTTGCAAATCATTACTATTCGCTACTCCGATAACAACAAAGAGTCGCCTGTAATGGCCAAAAGGTCTGTTGCCCCAGCATCCATTTCCATGTTGGGCCTGCTCGTTGTGCCTGCTGTCCAAGCTGCCGCCCAAACCGATACGCAAAGTAGCCTCGCCCTGCCCGCCACCGCCGTCACCAGCGTCTATGAGCAGCAAAGCTACAAGGCCAGTGAAAGCCGCAGCGCCATCAAGATCGACGCGCCGCTGCGCGATATCCCGCAAACTGTCAACGTCGTTCCCGAAAGCGTGATCAAGGACCAAGGCGCACAGTCCATGGAAGACGTGCTGAAGAATGTGCCCGGCATCGGCCTGTCCAATGGCGACGGCCAACGTGATCAGGTCACCATCCGTGGTTTCAGCGCCATTGGCGACATGTACATAGATGGCGTGCGTGACGACGCCCTGTACTTTCGCGACCTGTCCAACATCGAGCGTGTCGAGGTGATCAAGGGCCCGGCCGCAGTGCTGTATGGCCGTGGTTCCTCGGGCGGTCTGATCAACAGCATCAGCAAAAAACCAAGCTTCACGCCCAAACGCGAAGTCGGCATGAACGTTGACAGCGAAGGCAAACGCCGAACCCAGTTCGACACCGGCTGGGCCGACCCGCAAAGCAACCAGGCCTACCGCGTGACCGGTGCCTTCGAAGACAGCGACACCTTCCGCGATGATGGCTACATCGACCGCAAGGCCATCGCACCGTCGGCCTACTTCCGTCTCTCGGACGACCTGGAACTGAACCTGGGCGCCACCTACCTGTACGACAAACGCCTGATCGACTTCGGCATCCCGGCCCTGGGTAACCGCCCGGTGGACGTGGACCGCGACAAGCGCTTTGGCTCTGGCGATGCTGACCAGGATTACGCCCGCAGCGAGGTGTTCTCGCTTACAGCCAGCCTGGATTACCGCATCAACGACAACTTCACCCTGACCAACACCAGCCGTTACTACCGCTACGACCTGGACCGCAACAACACCTTGGCCGACAGTAGCCCGACGCGCTTCGTCACCGCGCCCGATGGTGAACTGCTGATCAAGCTCAACCGCGGCAACGTCGCCCGCGATGAGTACGGTGTGTTCAACCAGACGGAGCTCAAGCAACAGGCGCAACTGGCCGGCATGCAGCACAACCTGTTGTACGGGGTGGAAGCAGGCTTTCAGGACAAGTACCAGCGCGTGCTGAGCCAGACCAACGTGGCACAAGTACCGGTGTACCGTGATGCCTTGGTGCCGGTACCGGAGCATGCCGCCAACCTGTCTTCCAAGGGCACCAACTTCCAGCAGACCACCGGTCTGTACGTGCAGGACATGATCGAGCTGAACGCGCACTGGAAGGCATTGGTCGGTGTGCGTTATGACATCTTTGGCCAGGAGTACGACGACGACCGCGTGCAAAACATCGACCTGGATCGTACCGACAAGACCTGGAGCCCGCGTGCGGGTCTGGTCTACCAGCCAGACGCCATCCAGTCCTACTACGTGTCGGTCAGCCGCAGCTATCAGCCTTCGGGCGAAGTGTTCGCGGTGAGCCCGAGCAACCAGCACCTGGAGCCGGAAGAGACCACCAACTATGAAATCGGCGCCAAATGGGACCTGCTCGACAGCCGCCTGTCACTGACCGCCGCAGTGTTCCGCCTTGAGCGCACCAACATGAAGACTGCCGACCCGGCCAACCCCAACCTGACCGTATTGGCTGGCGAACAGCGTACCGATGGCTTTGAAGCCACCGTCAGCGGACATCTCACCGACAAGTGGCAGATCTATGCCGGTTACGCTTACCTGGACGCCGAAATCACCAAGTCCAACAGCAAGACAAATGGCGTGGCGAACGAAGGCCAGACCCCTACCCTGACACCACGCAACAGCGCCAACGTCTGGCTGGTACGTACCCTGACACCAGAATGGCGTGTGGCCGCCGGAGCGAACTACGTCGACGAACGCTACACAGCGCTCGACAATGTGGTGGTGATGCCGGGCTATACCACCTTCGACGCCGCGCTGCTGTACAGCGTGCCGCAGTGGGATGCCGCGCTGCGCCTGAAGAACGTGTTTGACCGTGACTACTATGCCTCGGCACATGGCTCGGTCGACCTGATCACCCCAGGGGCGCCGCGCACGCTGGAAGCCAGCTTCAACTACCGCTTCTGACCCACGCACAATGCCTGTCAGTCAGCAATTGGGCCGCTCTGCGGCCCATCGCCAGCAAGCTTTGACGATTTGATCAGATAGCATTCAGCGATTACGCGTCACCCGCCACACCGTATTCGCCAAGTCATCGGCAATGATCAACGCCCCACGCGGGTCCACCGTCACTCCAACCGGTCGCCCCCGGGTCTTGCCATCCTCACCGCGAAAGCCCGTGGCGAAGTCGATGGGTTCCCCAGCAGGCTTGCCATTGCTGAACGGCACGAAAATCACCTTGTACCCCACCGGGTTGGGCCGGTTCCAACTGCCGTGCTCGCCCACGAACACACCGTCTGCAAAGCGCTCGCCCATTGCCGAGGTCGAGAAGTCCACACCCAGTGCAGCCACATGCGAACCCAGGCTGTAATCCGGCTTGATCGCCGCCGCCACCTTGTCCGGGTTCTGCGGCCGCACCCGCTCATCCACATGCTGCCCCCAGTAGCTGTAAGGCCAACCATAGAAGCCACCCTCACGCACCGAGGTAAGGTAGTCGGGCACCAGGTCAGGGCCCAACTCATCCCGCTCGTTGACCACCGTCCACAACTGCCCGGTCTGCGGCTGGATGGTCAATGCCGTCGGGTTACGCAAGCCGGTGGCATAGGGCCGGTGCGCGCCGGTCTCGGCATCGACCTGCCAGACCATGGCCCGATCGATCTCCACCTCCAGGCCGCGCTCGGTGATGTTGCTGTTCGAGCCGATACCCACATACAAGAAGCGGCCATCCGGGCTGATGGTCAGGGCCTTGGTCCAATGGTGGTTGATCTCGGCCGGCAGGTCGGTGACCTTGGTTGGCGGGCCGTCGGCCTGGGTCTGGCCTTCCTTGTAGTCAAAGCGCACCAGCGCATCCTGGTTGGCTACATACACCTTGCCGTTGGCATAGGCCAAGCCGTACGGTGCATTGAGGTTTTCCGCAAACACGGCCTGTACCTCGTAGTTGCCATCGCCGTCAGCATCTCGCAGCAAGGTCAGGCGGTTGCCACCCTTGACCTGGGTATTGCCCTTGGCCTTGATCTGGCTGGCGATTACATCCTTGGGCTTGAGCTTGGCCGCGCTGCCCCCCCTGCCCTCAGCCACCAGAATGTCGCCATTGGGCAGCACCAGGCTCTGGCGCGGGATTTTCAGGCCGGTGGCAATGGCGGTGACACTGAAGCCCTCTGGCACGGTCGGTTTCAGTTCGCCCCAGGCAGCCGGTTGCGCAATCTTCATACTCGGTAGCAAACCGCGCTGAGGCTCCGGCAGCTTCGGGTCCGGGCCATGGGCCTGGGTCGGCTCGCCGTCGCCACCACAGGCACTCAGCAATAGCGCTACGCCCAACAGGCTAAATGCATGCAAAGGCTTCATGCCACACCTCCTGAACGCAGGTTGCTCAAACCGGTCCAGGCGGCCACCACTGCGAGCACTGTCACGATTACCGACAACACCAACCCAGAAGGCATCACCGCCCAGGCGTCCTTGGCATGCTCAAAGGCATTGATCAGCCCAAGCACCCAAGTCACCAGCAGCAGCACGAAGTACAACGTAGCGCGCCCGCCCTTGCGCTCTGCGCGGATCAGATTGGCCAGCGCGAACAACAGTGCCAGCCCACAGAACACAAGGGCCCCGGCGATCAGCCAGGCGGCGAAGTTGCTCCACTGAATCTGATAGCTGTTGTAGTAGGCGATATCGCTCAGCAGCGCGCCAAGGAACATCGGCACACTGCCCGCCAGCAGCAGAGCATGCAGCGGGCTGGGCGTACAGCGGTAGAGGGTTTGATCAGGTGCGGTCACGGTGCCTCCTTTTCATTCAGTGACCCAGGACTGATGGCCTCGCGCCATCAGTCAAGCGCAGGGTGCGCTTAGCAAAGGAGCCTCTTGACGCCGAGATAGTTCACCGCTTCGCTGTAATGAAATATCCTGCAAGGCATTTGCTGCCAAGCGCAGAAGAGGAATACATGAGCAGACCACATACGTCCTGGGCACTGGCTACCCTGCTCTGCCTCAGCCTGGCTCTCGCGGGATGCTCCAGCAACGCCAGCAAGGCACGCTACGCCACGCCTGCAGTGGGCTCCAACTGCTTTGCCAAGGCCGTCCCCACTACCGGTGAAGGCGGCCTCGCCTGGGGCAATTCATTGAGCATTGCGCGTCAGAAGTCCCTGAACAACTGCGTGCGTTATGCCAGCCGCTCGGGAGGCACGCCCAAGACTTGCCAGGTGGTGATGGCCAAGTGCAAAAACTGAACATATAACAATCTTAAAGTACGAAACTTCCTACAAAAACACTGCAACTTTTCACACGATATTGCGCAAACGCAATACATATACATTCAAATAAAATCTTACACTTTCAGCCTCGACCCAAAAGTAGCGATCGAGGCATTGTCTTTCACTCGAATTCCAGATACTTGATCGCCCGCTCATCTCAGCAAGTAAGTAGGAAACTTCTTACAGCATAGAGTCGGGCCTGAAATCCAGCACAGTATGAATAACGGCCTTTCAGTCTTGTCAGTACTGCAAGTTCCCGCAGTGCGTCTCTGGTTCGAAAAGACTGTCTCTCTGAGCAAGGAGCTCGCATGACCAATGCCTCCGTCAGCAGCGCCACCTCCGGCCCGGCCTGCAGCGCACGCGTGCCCATCCTGCCAGTGCGCTACGCCATCGTGCCC
>NZ_JBICJR010000062.1:0-662 GCF_043103245.1 Pseudomonas sp. YQ_6 | reverse complement strand
CTACGGCAGCAGGCCTATGCGGTAGGTCATAAGCGCGTTGACCGGCTGATGCATGAAGAGCACATACAAGGCCGATCCAAGGGCGGTTTCAGACCGTGCACCACCGACAGTCACCATGCGCTGCCAGTGGCGAGCAATTTATTGGATCGTCAGTTCTCCATTCAAAGCTCCACCCCAGCCTGGGTCAGCGATATCACTTACATCGCTACGAAAGAGGGCTGGCTTTATCTGGCAGTGGTACTGAGCATCCAAACCCGCCAGGTGCTAGGTTACAGCCTGGCGGACAGGATGCCTGACGACTTGGTCGAGCGCGCTTTTATGAACGCCTGGAGCGCATGCCTGGGCGCCTATGGAGTAATTTTCCACTCCGATCAAGGGCGCCAGTACGCGAGCAGCAGGTTTCGTCTCGCTTTGGCCAAGAAGGGCTTCGCGCAAAGCATGAGTCGAAGAGGAAACTGCTGGGATAACGCCGTAGCTGAAAGTTTCTTCGCTACATTGAAGAGAGAGGAAGCCTGCGCGGTCTATCCCACAAAGAAACAGGCTCACCTGGCAATTGCCAGCTACATCCATGGGTTCTACAACAGCTGTCGACTGCATTCAGCACTGGGTTACCGTTCACCGAACGAATACGCAAAAGGCTTAAGGCAGTTGGCTCTGTAGCC
>NZ_JBICJR010000061.1:0-240719 GCF_043103245.1 Pseudomonas sp. YQ_6 | reverse complement strand
GTGTCCAACTTCTTGGGGGCAGTCCAGGAACCGCGCATCATCTCAGCTGCGCTCCAGCGCCCACTGACGTTTGCCCGCTGCCAGCTCCGGCATTTCATCCGGTTGTGCACGGTTCACTGCCTGGAAAATCTCCAGCTTGTCACCATCGCGCTTGATGATGAACGGTGCACCACGCTGGTTGCGCTCCAGCCACAGGCTGTCATTGTTGCCACCCATGGTCGCGCAATCACCTGCCAGGCAAAGGGCGAAGCGGTCCGGCCCCGGTAGGCCGGTGACGTTGCCGGTGTCGCTGAAGCGCACGCTGGCACCCTTGCCTTGGCCTTCGACGATCTTCCAGTTACCACCCAGGTAGGCTTGGTAAAGCGCTTTCTCGAAGCTGCTGCCCAGTGGTGCATTGGCTGCCGCCGGTGTCTTGGCGCGCACGAAGGTTTGCTTGGTGCCGTTCTGGTCGACGGCCAGCAGCTCGTCGCCATCGAGCGAAAGCTGCTCGGTCTGGCCGCCTTGGAAACGGGCCTGCCATTGCTTTTCATTGGCGCTCAGCTGGCCGTCGGCGGCCTCAAAACCATTGCTGTAGCTAGCTTGCTGATTGGCCACGTCGAGTTTCCACTCGAACACTGGGCCGTGCTCATTAAGCGCCTGGCGCAGGCTGCCGGCTTTGACCGCCGCAGTGATGGCTTCCTGGTTGATCCAGATACCGTTGAAATCTTCGGGTTTGTGGCTGGTGCAGCCGCCCAGTAGCAGGGCTGCCAGCGCGAAGGGCAGTGCTTGACGCATGACGGGGTAACCTTGCAGAGGAAGGAGGGTGACGGGCAGGGCCCGTCACCAGGGCATCATTCGATGACCAGGATGGCGTCCATTTCGACCTGGGCGCCTTTCGGCAGTGCGGCAACGCCGATGGCGGCGCGGGCCGGGTAGGGCTGTTCGAAGTAGCGGCCCATCACCTCGTTTACCTTGGCGAAGTGGCTCAGGTCGGTGAGGAAGATGTTCAGTTTCACGATGTCCTTGAACGAACCGCCAGCAGCTTCAGCCACGGCCTTGAGGTTCTCGAACACCTGCACGGTCTGGGCTTCGAAGCCTTCGACCAGTTCCATGGTCTTCGGGTCCAGAGGGATCTGGCCCGACATGTACACGGTGTTGCCGGCCTTGATCGCCTGCGAGTAGGTGCCGATGGCGGCAGGGGCCTTGTCGCTGTTGATGACGGTTTTGCTCATGATGACTCCTTGCGGTTGGCGGACTACGTACGCATGCGGGTGATGCGGACCACACCGGTCAGGGTACGCAGCTTCTTGATCACACGCGCCAGGTGCACGCGGTCGTGCACGCTGACCACCAGTTGGACCACGCTGATACGGCCGTCGCGTTCGTCCATGCTGATCTTCTCAATGTTGCCGTCGGCGGCGTTGACGCTGCTGGCCAGCAGGGCGATCAGCCCGCGCTGGTGTTCCAGTTCGACACGCAGTTCGACATTGAACTCGCCAGTGATGTCCTTGGCCCAGGAGAGTTGCACGCACTTTTCGGGGTTGTGGCGGATTTCACTGATGTTGCGGCAGTTCTCCAGGTGCACGACCATGCCCTTGCCGGCCGACAGGTGGCCGACAATCGGGTCACCCGGGATCGGCGTGCAGCACTTGGCGTAGCTGAGCACCAGGCCTTCGGTGCCGCGGATCGCCAGCGGGCCTTCTGGCGCCGGCAGCTGTTCGCCTTCGGCCGACAGCAGGCGGCGCGCGACCACGTAGGCCATGCGGTTGCCCAGGCCGATGTCTTCGAGCAGGTCTTCTATCAGCTCCAGGCGGTACTCGGCGAGAATAGACTGGATGCGGTCCTGGGGGATTTTCTCCAGGCTGCTGTCGAAGCCAGTGAGTACCTTGTTCAGCAGGCGCTCGCCCAGGCTGATGGACTCCGAGCGGCGCTGTTGCTTGAGCGCATGGCGGATATTCGTGCGTGCCTTGCCCGAGACCACAAAGTTGAGCCAGGCCGGGTTTGGCCGAGCGCCCGGGGCGCTGACGATTTCCACTGTCGAGCCGCTTTGTAGCGGTTCGGACAGCGGCGCCAGGCGGCGGTTGATGCGGCACGCGATGCAACTGTTGCCGACGTCGGTGTGCACCGCGTAGGCGAAGTCGACGGCCGTGGAGCCTTTGGGCAACTCCATGATCCGGCCTTTGGGCGTGAACACGTAGACCTCGTCCGGGAACAGGTCGATCTTCACGCTCTCGATGAATTCCAGGGAGTTGCCGGCACGTTGCTGCAGTTCGAGGATACCCTTGACCCACTGGCGGGCACGCGCGTGGCTGCCCTTGGGCTGCTCGTCGTCGTTTGACTTGTATAGCCAGTGCGCGGCGATGCCGTTGTTGGCCATCTCTTCCATTTCGCGGGTGCGGATCTGGATTTCGATGGGCACGCCGTGCATGCCGAACAGGGTAGTGTGCAGCGACTGGTAGCCGTTGGCCTTGGGGATCGCGATGTAATCCTTGAAGCGTCCGGGCAGCGGCTTGTACAGGTTGTGTACGGCGCCGAGCACGCGGTAACAGGTGTCAACCTTGTCGACGATGATGCGGAAGGCATACACGTCCATGATCTCGTTGAAGGCACGGCGCTTGCCGCGCATCTTCTTGTAGATGCCATAGAGGTGTTTCTGCCGACCGCTGACCTCGCCCTCGATGCCGTCGGCGGCCAGGCAGTTGGCCAGCGAGTGCTCGATCTTGGCGACGATCTCTTTGCGGTTGCCGCGCGCGCTCTTCACTGCACGATGAATCAGCGACGAGCGCATCGGGTGCATGGCCTTGAAACCAAGGTCTTCGAACTCCACGCGCACGGTGTGCATCCCCAGGCGGTTGGCGATGGGGGCGTAGATTTCGAGGGTTTCCTTGGCGATGCGCCGGCGTTTTTCGCCAGACAGCACTTCCAGGGTGCGCATGTTGTGCAGGCGGTCGGCCAGCTTGACCAGGATCACGCGGATATCGCGGGCCATGGCCATGGCCATCTTCTGGAAGTTTTCCGCCTGCGCCTCGGCCTTGGTCTCGAAATTCATCTGGGTCAGCTTGCTGACCCCATCGACCAGTTCGGCCACGGTCTCGCCAAACTGCTGGCTGAGGGCTTCCTTGGCGATGCCGGTGTCTTCGATCACATCGTGCAGCATGGCCGCCATCAGGCTTTGATGGTCCATGTGCATGTCGGCGAGGATGCTGGCCACGGCCAGCGGGTGGGTCACGTAGGGCTCGCCGCTGCGGCGGCGTTGCCCATCGTGGGCCTGTTCGGCGTAGAAATAGGCGCGCCGGACCAGGTTGACCTGTTCGGGGCCAAGATAGGTCGAAAGCCGTTCGGCCAAGGCTTCTATACCCGGCATGGGTTCACCTCCTGCCGAGGAAGAGGGCCTTGCGCCGTACGACGTCGACCTGGCATCAATCAGACAGCCTCGTTGTTCTCGTCCTCGAACGCGGCGAACACCGGATCCTCGGTGACGATCTCTTCAGCGGCGATGAACTCGTTGGTGACGATGCCTTCGGCAATTTCACGCAGGGCAACAACGGTTGGCTTGTCGTTTTCCCACGCAACGCGTGGCTCTTTGCCGCCGGTCGCCAGCTGGCGAGCGCGCTTGGTCGAGAGCATGACCAGCTCAAAGCGGTTATCCACGTGTTCCAGGCAGTCTTCAACAGTTACGCGGGCCATGGTCTTCCTCAGTAGCAATTGCGGTGGGCGTGCAGCCCATTAATGGGCAGGCGGACTCGATAGTATAAAAATTCACCAGCCAATAGGGAAGCGCTGTTTTGCCGGGCGGTAGCTGCAAACCCTGCGATGCCTTCTTCGCGGGTGAACCCGCTCCTACAGGGGTCGCGTAGCTTGTAGCGGCGGGTTTACCCGCGAAAGGGCCGGAACAGACACCCTCAGTGCATGAGCCTGACGATAACCTCAGAGCATCGCGTCACGCAACCGCGGGGTCAGCTCTTCGAACAAGGTCTGCACCGAGCGCAACGCCCGGCAATCCGGCCGGGTCAGCAACCACAGCTGAGTGTCGCAGCCGGGCAGGGGGCCGCTGAGTGCATCCACCCCGGGCAGCGCATGCACCATATAGTCCGGGAGCGCTGCCACGCCCAGGCCGGCCATTACCAACTGGGCGATGGTCGACATGCTGCTGCACTGGTAGCGCGGGCTCAGGCCCGGGTGTTGCTGGTTGCGCCAGACCACCGTAGGGTGGTCCTGCATCGAGTCGTCTGGTGCGATCCACGGCACGCTGGCGGGGGACTCGCTCAGGCGCTCTCGCCACTGTGGCTGGCCGCAGACCACATAGGAGGTCGAACCCAGGTTGCGGCCCACCAGGTGCTCCGGAGGTGTGTTGGTCAGGCGCAGGGCGATGTCGGCGTCGCGCCGGCTGAGGTTGGCGAAGGTATTGGAGGTGCCCATCTCCAGCGACAAAGCCGGGTAGTTGGACATGAACTCGGCCAGCGCCGGCAGCAACAGGCTGTGCATCACCGCCTCTGTGCAGGTCAGGCGCACCGTGCCGCTGACCACTTGCTCGCCGCTGGTCATGGCAATGCGCGCCGCTTCCAGCGCCTGCTCGGCGCGTTCGGCCTGCTCGGCCAAGGCCTGGGCGGTGTCAGTCGGCAGATAGCCCTTTCGGCTCTTGACGAACAAGGCGGTGCCCAGCGCCGACTCCAATCGGCGGATCGAGCGGAACACGGTCGAAACGTCGACTTTGAGCAGTTCGGCGGCTTTGGCCAGCGAGCGGCCACGTTCCAGTGCCAGGACCAGAGAGAGGTCTGCGTGGGTTATCTGATATTGCATTGATGCACGCTCTGCTTGCCAAATTGCCAATGTCTGTTGCGTCTGGGCCATTTTATAGTGAAACGGCCCCCCGGAATCAATGCGCCCGGTCGGGTAACCAGTCCCCACGATGGGAAAGTGAAAACAACAACAGCTGCAACCATCGTCGCCCGTGAGGCGCCAGCCGTATCCCCACATCGCCGCAGCACATCAAAGGATGTACACCATGACGTCGGTAACCCCGTGCGCCAGTTCTTCCAGCGAGATGAATGACTTCCTCCAGGCCCATCCGGACACGCAGTACGTAGACCTGCTGATCTCCGACATGAATGGCGTGGTACGTGGCAAGCGCATCGAGCGGGCCAGCCTGCACAAGGTGTACGAGAAGGGCATCAACCTGCCCGCATCGCTGTTCGCCCTTGATATCAACGGTTCCACTGTCGAAAGCACCGGCCTTGGCCTGGACATCGGCGACGCCGACCGCATCTGTTTCCCGATCCCCGGCACGCTGTCGGACGAGCCGTGGCAAAAGCGCCCCACCGCCCAGCTGCTGATGACCATGCACGAGCTGGATGGCCAGCCGTTCTTCGCCGACCCGCGTGAAGTGCTGCGCCAGGTGGTGAGCAAGTTCGACGACCTGGGCCTGGATATTTGCGCCGCGTTCGAACTGGAGTTCTACCTGATCGATCAGGACAACCTCAACGGCCGCCCGCAGCCGCCGCGCTCGCCGATCTCCGGCAAGCGCCCGCAGTCGACCCAGGTGTACCTGATCGACGACCTCGACGAGTACGCCGACTGCTTGCAGGACATGCTCGAAGCAGCCAAGGAACAGGGCCTGCCTGCCGACGCCATCGTCAAGGAAAGCGCCCCGGCGCAGTTCGAGGTCAACTTGCACCACGTGGCGGATCCGCTGAAGGCCTGCGACTATGCGATCCTGCTCAAGCGCCTGATCAAGAACGTCGCCTACGACCATGAAATGGACACCACCTTCATGGCCAAGCCCTACCCGGGCCAGGCAGGCAACGGCCTGCATGTGCACATTTCATTGCTGGACAAGAAAACCGGCAAGAACATCTTCGCCAGTGACGATCCGCTGCAGAGCGACACGCTGCGCCACGCCATCGGTGGCGTGCTGGAAACCATGCCGGCGTCGATGGCCTTCCTGTGCCCCAACATCAACTCCTACCGCCGCTTCGGTGCGCAGTTCTACGTGCCCAATGCGCCGAGCTGGGGCCTGGACAACCGCACCGTGGCCGTACGCGTGCCCACCGACAGCAGCGACAATGTGCGCCTTGAGCACCGTGTAGCCGGCGCCGATGCCAACCCGTACCTGATGCTCGCGGCGATCCTTGCCGGCGTTCACCATGGCCTGACCAACAAGGTCGAGCCCGCGGCGCCGATCGAAGGCAACTCCTACGAGCAGCTGGAGCAAAGCCTGCCGAACAACCTGCGCGATGCCCTGCGCGCGCTGGATGACAGCGAAGTCCTCAACCAATACATCAGCCCGGACTACATCGATATCTTCGTGGCCTGCAAGGAAAGCGAACTGGCCGAGTTCGAAGTGTCGATTTCCGACCTCGAGTACAACTGGTACCTGCACACGGTGTAAGCCCATGAGCGCAAATGCGGTCCCTTTGATCGGTGTCAGCGCCTGCCGTCAGCAGGTAGGAAAGAACTCCTCGCACACGGTCGGCGACAAGTATGTCGAGGCAGCCGGCTTTGCCGGCTTGCCACTGATCTTGCCGGCCCGTGATGGCGGCAGCGACACGCAAGCGCTGCTGGCACGCCTGCACGGCATTGTTTTTACCGGCTCGCCTTCAAATATCGAGCCGCATCATTACAATGGCGCCCCCAGTGTGGCGGGTACCCGGCATGATCTGGCGCGTGATCGCCTGACCCTGCCGCTGCTGCAGGCAGCCATTGCCGTCGGTGTGCCCGTATTCTGCATCTGCCGAGGCTACCAGGAGCTGAACGTGGCCCTTGGCGGCAGCCTGCACCAGCGTGTGCAGGAGCTGCCTGGCTACCTTGACCACCGCGAACCCGAGGATGCCCCCCTGGAGGTGCAATACAGCCCTCGCCACTCGGTCAGTATCGAGCCTGGCGGGTTGTTCGAGCGCCTGGGCCTGGCGGCGCAGTTCGAGGTCAATTCGTTGCACAGCCAGGGCATCGACCGTCTGGCCCCGGGCCTGCGCGTCGAGGCACGGGCCCCGGATGGCCTGATCGAGGCGGTGTCCATGCCTGCGGCGCCGGGCTTTGTGCTTGGGGTGCAGTGGCACCCGGAGTGGCGCTTCAACGAAAACCCGGTCTCGCTGCGTCTGTTTCAGGCGTTTCGCGAGGCCTGCAATGCCTACGCAGCACGGGAGGGCTCACGGCAGGAATGATTCTGACGTCAGCCGAAGGTCTCGGATGACTCGTCCCCGATAGCAAGCTTTCAATGAGTGAAAGCGAGCCTTGTACCCAAGGCTTGTTAAAACAATTCCAAAATTTACGGCAAATACTCATGAGCAATTACACAGAAGCCGGCCGCCCACCCGATGTGGCGGCCGACGCGGGCAACACTCAGCGCAGCAAAGGCCTGGCCAAGGGCCGATTGGGGCTGCTGGCCAGCGTGGTGCTGGGCATTTCCACCATCGCCCCGGTCTATACCCTGACCGGGGCCCTTGGCCCTACCGTGCGTGAGGTGGGCGCCCACCTGCCGGCCGTGTTCATCGTGGGCTTCTTGCCGATGCTGCTGGTGGCCCTGGGCTATCGCGAGCTGAACTCGGCGGAGCCGGACAGCGGTACTTCGTTTACCTGGTCGGCGCGTGCATTCGGCCCGATGATCGGCTGGATCGGCGGCTGGGGACTGGTGGTTGCCACCACGATCGTGCTGTCGAACCTGGCAGGTGTGGCGGTGGACTTCTTCTACCTGTTCCTTGGCCAGATCAGCGGCAAGCATGAGCTGGCAGCGTTGGCCGACAACCTGTTGATCAACATCGTTACCTGTTGCGTGTTCATTGGCTTGGCAGTGTGGATCTGCTGTAGGGGTATCGCCACCACAATGACTGTGCAGTACGGCTTGGTGGCCCTGCAGTTGCTGGTGTTGATCGGCTTTGCTTTCGCCGCTTTCGGCGGCACCACCGCGCCGCCGCCGCTGGCGTTCGATTTCGCCTGGTTCAACCCGTTCGGTGTCGAGTCGTTCTCGGCCTTTGCCGCTGGCCTGTCATTGTCGATCTTCATCTTTTGGGGCTGGGACACATGCCTGACCGTCAGTGAAGAGTCGGTGGGCAGCGAAGAGGTGCCGGGCAAGGCCGCTACATGGACCGTGATGTTGATCCTGGGCCTGTACCTGTTCACCGCCATCGCCACCCTGCAGTTTGCCGGTATCAGCGAAACGGGTCTGGGCCTGAACAACCCGCGCATCCAGGAGAACGTCTTTGCCCACCTGGCCGGCCCGGTCATGGGGCCGCTGGCGATCCTGATGTCCATCGCCGTGCTGGCCAGTACGGCGGCCTCGCTGCAGTCCACCTTCGTGGCGCCGGCGCGCACCCTGTTGGCCATGGGTTATTACGGTGCGGTACCGCAGAAATTCGCCAGCGTCTGCCCGCGCTCGCAAACGCCGCGCTACGCCACCATTTGCGCCGGCCTGGCCGCAGGCCTGTTCTACGTGACCATGCGTACGCTGAGCGAGAACGTGCTGGCAGATACCATCACGGCATTGGGCATGATGATCTGCTTCTACTATTCGCTGACCGCGTTTGCCTGCGTCTGGTATTTCCGCGGCAGCCTGTTCGACAGCCTGCGCCACTTCATCATGCGCGGCCTGTGCCCGCTGGTGGGGGGTGTCATCTTGTCGGTGATCTTCGTGCGCACCGCCATCGACAGTGCTTCGCCGGACTTCGGCAGCGGCTCGCATGTGGGCGGGCTGGGGCTGGTGTTCGTGATTGCTGCGATCATTTCGGTGCTTGGCATCGGCCTGATGATGCTGTCGCGCATGCGTGCGCCGGCGTACTTCCTCGGGGCTACCCTGCGTCAGCAGGCTACCTTGCCGCTGCAGGACTAAACCATTGGGGCCGCCCTGCGGCCCTTCGCGGGCACGCCCGCTCCCACAGGTGCGGCACAAGCCTCAAGGCAGTGATTAACCCGGGGAGCGGGCGTGCCCGCGAAGGGCTGCAATGCAGCCCCATCGATCTTCAGCCGATCATTTGCTTGAGCAATGCCGCATGACGCTGCTGCTGCTTCTTCAGCAGCAGCCGATTCGAGCGGAACACTGCTTTCAAGTCTGCCAGCGCCGTGTCGAAATCATCATTGATGATTACGTAGTCATACTCGTCGTAGTGCACCATCTCGCTGACCGCTTCCTTCATGCGCCCGGCAATGATCTCTTCGCTGTCCTGCCCGCGTCCGTCCAGGCGGTGGCGAAGCGCCTCCTGGCTTGGAGGCAGGATGAACACCGACAGCGCCTGTGGCATCAGCTTGCGCACTTGCTGGGCACCTTGCCAGTCGATTTCCAGAATCAGGTCGTAGCCCTGGTCCAGGGTCTGCTGCAGCGCGCTGCGTGAAGTGCCGTAGAAGTTGCCGAACACTTCGGCATGCTCCAGAAAGTCACCTTGCGCGATCAGCGCCTTGAATTCCTCGTGGACGACGAAGTGATAGTTCACCCCATGCTGTTCGCCCGGGCGCATGGCGCGGGTGGTGTGCGAGACCGAGACGCGGATCTGCTGGTCGTCTTTGGTCAGGGCGGTGACCAGGCTGGTCTTGCCGGCACCCGAGGGGGCCGAAACGATGTAGAGGGTGCCGCTGCTGTGGTTCATGGTCGGGGTGGCCTTACTCGATGTTCTGTACTTGTTCACGCATCTGTTCGATCAATACCTTCAGGTTGACCGCCGCTTGCGTGCTGCGTGGGTCGAAGGCCTTGGAGCCGAGGGTGTTGGCCTCGCGGTTGAGTTCCTGCATCAGGAAGTCCAGGCGCCGGCCAGCGGCGCCGCCACCCTTGAGCACGCGGCGCACTTCGGTGACGTGAGTGCTGAGGCGGTCGAGTTCCTCTGCCACGTCGCTTTTCTGGGCCAGCAGTACCATCTCCTGCTCCAGGCGCTGTGGGTCCAGTTCGGCTTGCATGTCGCCGAAGCGGTCGAGAATCTTCTGCCGCTGCGCCGCCAGCATCTGCGGCACCAGGGCGCGCAGGGTAGTGACTTCGCTGGCCATGTTGTCCAGGCGTTCGTTGATCAGCCGGGCCAGTTCCTGGCCTTCGCGCTGGCGCCCGGCCTTGAGTTCGGCCAGCGCTTCGTCGAACAGCGCCATGGCTTCGGCGTTCAGTGCCTGGGGGTCGCTGGTGTCGGCCACCAGCACGCCTGGCCATGACAGCACTTCCAGCGGGTTCAGGGGGGCCGGCTGCTTGATCAGGCCAGCCACTTCCTCGGCGGCGGCAACCAGTTGCGCGGCGCGCTCATGGTCCACTTTCAGCGGTTTGCCATTGCTGTCTTCGTTGAGGCGCAAGGTGCATTCCACCTTGCCGCGTGACAGGCCCTGGCGCAGGCCTTCACGTACGCCGCCTTCGAGGTCGCGCAGGGCCTCGGGCAGGCGCAGGTGCGGCTCCAGGTAACGGTGGTTGACCGAACGCAGTTCCCAGACCAGGGTGCCTTGGCTACCGGCGCGCTCGACACGAGCAAAAGCGGTCATGCTGTGCACCATGGGGAGTACCTCGCGTAATGAATGAACGGTGGGAGCCTCTCGGCTGCAAGGCGCAGGATTGTAGCGCAGTGTCGCCGTGGCGCCCAATCCGCCTATGTTACCGACGAGGGGGTACTGCGGTAGGAAAAGGCGACGGGCTGTGCCGGGCGCGACAATAGGCATGTCTTCCCCGGGCTGCGGGCTCTATAATGCTCGGCAGATTCAAAGTCCCAGTACAGGTATCCCAGATGAAACGTCCAAGTGGTCGCGTTGCCGATCAGCTCCGCTCGATCCGCATCACCCGCAACTACACCAAGCACGCCGAAGGGTCGGTACTGGTCGAGTTCGGTGACACCAAAGTCATCTGCACGGTCAGCGTTGAAAACGGTGTACCGCGCTTCCTCAAAGGCCAGGGCCAAGGCTGGCTGACCGCCGAGTATGGCATGCTGCCGCGCTCCACCGGCGAACGTAACCAGCGCGAAGCCAGCCGTGGCAAGCAGGGTGGCCGCACTCTGGAAATCCAGCGCCTGATCGGCCGTTCGCTGCGCGCCGCGCTGGACATGAGCAAGCTCGGTGACATCACCCTGTACGTCGATTGCGACGTGATCCAGGCCGATGGCGGTACCCGTACCGCGTCCATCACCGGCGCCATGGTTGCCTTGTGCGACGCTTTGGCAGTCATCAAGAAGCGCGGCGGCCTCAAGGGCGGCAACCCGCTCAAGCACATGATCGCTGCCGTGTCGGTAGGCATGTACCAGGGCGAAGCGGTGCTCGACCTGGACTACCTGGAAGACTCCGCAGCCGAAACCGACCTGAATGTGGTCATGACCAGCGCTGGTGGTTTCATCGAAGTGCAGGGTACTGCCGAAGGCGCACCGTTCCAGCCGGAAGATTTCAACGCCATGCTCGCTTTGGCGCAGAAGGGCATTAACGAGATTTTCGAGCTGCAGCAGGCAGCACTGGCTGACTGAAGCCAGCCTGGGAGGTGCGGGGCATGAGCGATTCGAACCTGTCGATCACCCCGCCCAATGCCGAAATCCGGCAATGGGCGATGTTCTGCCACCTCTCCGCGCTGTTGGGCCTGGTAGTGCCGCTCGGGCACCTGCTGGGCCCGCTGGTGCTCTGGCACCTCAAGCGCGAGCAAGACCCTTTTATCGACGCCCAGGGCAAAGAGGCGCTGAACTTTCAAATCAGCGTGACCATTGCCGGGTTCATCTGCTTCCTGCTGATGTTCGTGTTTATCGGGCTGGTGCTGTTTGCCATGCTCACGGTGGCAGTGATGATATTGATCATCATTGCGGCGGTGCGGGCGAATGAGGGCAAGCCTTATCGCTACCCGATGATCTGGCGGCCGATCAAATAACCATTAGGGCTGCAACGCAGCCCCAATGGCCTTTTAGATGGTCAGCGTCCAGTCGTAGTCGACGATCAGCGGCGCATGCTGGGAGAAGCGTGGCTGACGCGGCAGGCGAGCGTTGCGCACGAAGCGGCGCAGGCCCGGGGTCAGGATCTGATAGTCGAACCGGTACCCCAGGTTGAGCATCTCGGCCTGCTCATTGTCCGGCCACCAGCTGTACTGGTCGCCTTCACGGCTGACTTCGCGCAAGGCATCGACATACCCCATCTCACCAGTGATCGCATCCATCCAGGCGCGTTCTGGCGCCAGGAAGCCCGGCGACTGCTGGCTGTCACGCCAATTCTTGATGTCGAGCTTCTGCTGCGCCACGTAGAACGAGCCGCAATAGATGTATTCGCGACGCTTGCGGCGCTGCTTGTCCAGGTACTTGGCGAAGTCGTCCATCAACTTGAATTTCTGGTTCAAGTCTTCGTCGCCGTTCATGCCCGAAGGCAGCAGCAGGCTGGCAATACTGACTTTGTCGAAATCTGCTTGCAGGTAACGCCCGTAGCGGTCGGCTGTCTCGAAGCCCAGGCCGGTGATGACTGCCTTGGGCTGCATGCGCGAGTAAAGGGCCACACCACCTTGGGCAGGCACCTCCGCGTCGCAGGCATAAAGGAAATAGCCATCGAGCTGGAAAGCTGGGTCGTCGAGTTCAAAGGCCGAGGCGCGGGTATCCTGAAGGCAGATGACGTCGGCATTCTGGGCTTGCAGCCAGCTGAGCAAACCACGCTCGGCCGCAGCCTGAATGCCATTTACGTTCACACTGATGATCCGCATAAATGGCCCCATAAATCTCGTGCGTGTATGATACCCGAGCTCAACCCATTTAGCTAAATCCGTGGTGTCCGGGACTATTCATGCAGCCGTATCAGCGCGACTTTATCCGTTTTGCCATCGATCGCGGGGTACTGCGTTTCGGTGAATTCACCCTGAAATCGGGGCGTACCAGCCCGTATTTCTTCAATGCCGGCTTGTTCAACACCGGCTCCGCACTGGCTGAGCTAGGGCGTTGCTACGCCGCCGCCATCGTCGACAGCAAGATCCCGTTCGATGTGCTGTTCGGCCCGGCCTACAAGGGTATCCCTTTGGCGGCGACTACCGCCGTGGCCCTTGCCGACCAGCATCAGCTGGACGTGCCATGGTGCTTCAACCGCAAGGAAGCCAAGGACCATGGTGAAGGTGGCAGCCTGGTCGGCGCGCCGCTGGCCGGTGACGTGCTGATCATCGACGACGTGATTACTGCCGGTACCGCCATTCGTGAGGTCATGCAGATCATCAACGCCCAGCAGGCCAAGGCCGCTGGTGTACTGATCGCGCTGAACCGTGAAGAGCGCGGCAATGGCGAACTGTCGGCGATCCAGGAAGTGGAACGCGACTTCGGTATCCCGGTGGTCAGCATTGTTTCGCTGACCCAGGTGCTGGAGTTCCTGGCCGATGATCCGCAGCTGAAGCAGCATCTGCCGGCCGTCGAGGCCTACCGGGCGCAGTACGGGATCTGATCCTGGCCCAGGAATGAAAAAGGCGACCTTCTTCAGAAGGTCGCCTTTTTTTGTGCCGCCTGATCTGGCCCTTTCACGGGTAAACCCGCTCCTACATGGAGCAGCGCCAGACTCGAGGTCGGCGATTCCCTTTGTAGGAGCGGGTTTACCCGCGAAGAGGCCAGTGCAGGCTAACCGATCAATCAGCGCGGCTTGCGGTTGGTAATGAGGGTGCCCACGCCGCTGTCGGTGAAGATCTCCAGCAGCACTGCATTCGGCACGCGGCCATCGATGATGTGCGAGCTGTTCACGCCGCCCTGCACCGCATCCAGCGCGCACTTGATCTTCGGCAGCATGCCACCATAAATAGTGCCGTCAGCGATCAGTTCGTTGACCTGCTCGGTGGTCAGGCCGGTCAGGACCTGGCCCTGCTTGTCCATCAGGCCGGCGATGTTGGTCAGCAGCATCAGCTTCTCGGCCTTCAGCGCCTCGGCCACCTTGCCCGCCACCAGGTCGGCGTTGATGTTGTACGACTCACCGTTGGCTCCCACGCCGATTGGCGCGATGACCGGGATGAAGTCGCCCTTCACCAGCATGTTCAACAGGTCGGTGTTCACGCTCACCACTTCACCAACGTGACCGATGTCGATGATTTCCGGAGTGGTCATCTCAGGCGTCTGGCGGCTGACAGTCAGCTTGCGGGCGCGAATCAGCTCCGCGTCCTTGCCGGTCAGGCCGATGGCGCTGCCGCCGTGGCGGTTGATCAGGTTGACGATGTCCTTGTTGACCTGGCCGCCCAGCACCATCTCCACAACGTCCATGGTCGCCGAATCGGTGACGCGCATGCCGTCGATGAAGTGGCTTTCGATCGACAGGCGCTTGAGCAGGTCACCGATCTGCGGGCCACCGCCGTGGACTACCACCGGGTTGATGCCCACAGCCTTCATCAGCACGATGTCACGGGCGAAGCCCGTCTTGAGCTCCTCGCTCTCCATCGCGTTGCCGCCGTACTTGATCACCAGGGTCTTGCCGACAAAGCGGCGGATGTAAGGCAGTGCTTCGGACAAAACCTCGGCTACATGGGAAGCGGCATCGCGATCGAGGGTCATGCAGGGCTCCTGTAAGGAACAGATAGTCGGTCAGAACGGCAGTTGCAGCTCAGGCTCTACCCGCAGCAACTGGGTGCGGAAAACATCCTTGATACGTTGCAATTCGGCGTCGCTGTCGGCCTCGAAACGCAGCACCAGCACCGGGGTGGTGTTGGAGGCGCGTACCAGGCCCCAGCCGTTGGCGTAGTCGACCCGCACACCGTCGATGGTGGTCAGGTTGGCTTCGCCCCAGTCGGCGTCGCGTTGCAGTGCATCAATGATGCTGAATTTACCCTCGTCGGTCACATCAATATTGATTTCCGGCGTGGAAATATCGTTCGGGAAGGCGGCAAACAGGTTTTCGGCGCTCTGCTCGGTCTTGCTGAGGATCTCCAGCAGGCGCGCGGCGCTATAGATGCCGTCGTCAAAACCGTACCAGCGTTCCTTGATGAAGATGTGACCGCTCATCTCGCCTGCCAGCAGCGAACCGGTCTGCTTCATCTTTTTCTTGATCAGCGAATGGCCGGTTTTCCACATCAAGGCGCGGCCACCGTGCTGTTCGATCAATGGGGTCAGGCGGCGGGTGCATTTGACGTCGAAGATGATCTCGGCGCCCGGGTTGCGCGACAGCACGTCCTGGGCAAACAGCATCAGCAGGCGGTCGGGGTAGACGATGCTGCCGGTGTTGGTCACTACGCCGACGCGGTCGCCGTCACCGTCGAAGGCCAGGCCGATATCGGCACCGGTTTCCTTGACCTTGGCGATCAGGTCCTCGAGGTTTTCCGGCTTGCCCGGGTCCGGGTGGTGGTTGGGGAAGTTGCCGTCGACCTCGCAGAACAGCGGGATCACTTCGCAGCCCAGGGCTTCGATCAGTTGCGGTGCAACCACGCCAGCGGCGCCGTTGCCGCAGTCCACCACCACCTTGAGTTTTTTCGCCAGCTTCACGTCGCCGACGATCTGCTGGAAGTAGCGGCCGAGGATATCGACCTTTTCCACGCGGCCTTGGGCCAGGGTCAGGTCGTTGGTTTTCAGGCGGGTCAGCAGGGCCTGGATCTGTTCGTTGGCCAAGGTGTCGCCGGCGATGACGATCTTGAAGCCGTTGTAGTCCGACGGGTTGTGGCTGCCGGTCAGCATCACACCGGACTTGCCGGCCAGCACGTTGGCTGCGTAATACAGCGCCGGGGTAGGCACCAGGCCGACGTCGCTGACGTGGCAGCCCGAATCGACCAGGCCTTTGATCAGCTGTTCCACCAGCATCGGGCCCGACAGGCGGCCATCGCGCCCTACCGAAACCTGCGGTTCGCCCTGGGCCAGGCTTTGCGCGCCGATGGCGCGGCCGATCCAGTAGGCGGTTTCGGCGTGAAGGGTCTTGCCGACCACGCCGCGTATGTCATATGCGCGGAAAATGCTGTCGGGCAATGCGGCGGGGACCAGGTGGGCCATGTCGTTCATCTCTGGAAGCTCCATTAGTCAAAGGCTTTCTGGGCAGGCGCAAACTGAACGCTTGGACGGTGGTTTCGCCAGAGAGTTCGCCATCCTTGGCCTGAACGGTCATTTGCCGGCTCAGTGGCTGCCGGAGTGACCAAAGCCGCCAGCGCCACGCTGGCTTTCGTCGAACGCTTCGACGATGTCGAAGTGAGCCTGCACCACCGGTACCAGCACCAGCTGGGCGATGCGCTCGCCAACCGCGATGGTGAACGGCGTGTTGCCGCGGTTCCAGCACGACACCATCAGTTCGCCCTGGTAGTCCGAATCGATCAGGCCGACCAGGTTGCCCAGCACGATGCCGTGCTTATGGCCCAGGCCCGAGCGCGGCAGGATGACTGCCGCCAGGCCCGGGTCGCCGATGTAGATCGACAGGCCGGTAGGAATCAGAACGGTCTGGCCCGGTTCGAGGATGGTGTCTTCCTTGAGCAGGGCGCGCAGGTCGAGGCCGGCGGAGCCGGGGGTGGCGTATGCGGGTAGCGGGAATTCGCTGCCCAGGCGTGGGTCGAGGATCTTGGCTTGAAGAGCGTGCATGTAACTTATTGAACCTGGTTGAGCCGTTCGGCGATGAAGGCGACCAGTTGCCGGGCGATCTTGCCCTTGCTGGTCTGCGCGAAGAGGGTCTGGTGCTGCTGGCGGTCGATCACGGTCAAGGCGTTTTCTTCGCTGTTGAAGCCGATGCTGGGGTTGGCCACATCATTGGCGACGATCAGGTCGAGGTTCTTGTCCTTGAGCTTGCGCGTGGCGTAATCGAGCAGGTGCTCGGTTTCGGCGGCAAAGCCGACGCTGAACGGGCGGTCGGCGCGGCCAGCAATGGTGGCAAGGATATCGGGATTACGCACCATCTGCAGCAGCATGCCGTCGCCGGTCGTAGGATCTTTCTTCAGTTTTTGTGTGGCAACCACTTCGGGGCGGTAGTCCGCAACCGCTGCCGAGGCAATGAACAGGTCGCACGGCATGGCCGCTTCACAGGCCGCGAGCATGTCCCGCGCGCTGACGACGTCGATGCGGCTGACCCGGTCAGGGGTTGGCAAGTGCACAGGGCCCGTGACGAGGGTCACCCGAGCCCCTGCTTCGGCGGCCGCTTCGGCCAGGGCGAAGCCCATCTTGCCGGAGCTATGATTGGTGATGTAGCGCACCGGGTCGATGTTTTCCTGGGTCGGCCCGGCGGTGATCAGCACGTGCTTGCCGGTCAGTGCCTGGCGCTTGAAGCTTTCCGCGGCGCACCAGGCCAGGTCGGTGGCTTCGAGCATGCGCCCCAGACCGACGTCGCCACAGGCCTGGCTGCCGGATGCCGGGCCGAACACCTGAATGCCACGGCTCTTGAGCAGCTCGAGGTTGGCTTGGGTGGCCGGGTCACGCCACATGGCCTGGTTCATCGCCGGCGCCACGGCGACGGTGGCGTCAGTGGCCAGCACCAGCGTGGTCAGCAGGTCGTCTGCCATGCCTTGGGCCATGCGTGCCATGAGGTCGGCGGTGGCTGGGGCGATCAACACCAGGTCCGCCCACTTGGCCAGTTCGATATGGCCCATGGCTGCTTCTGCGGCCGGGTCGAGCAGGTCCATGTGCACCGGGTGGCCCGACAGCGCCTGCAGGGTCAGCGGGGTGATGAATTCGGCACCACCCCGGGTCATGACGACGCGCACCTGCGCGCCGTGCTCGAGGAGACGGCGAATCAGCTCGGCGCTTTTGTAGGCGGCAATGCCGCCACCCACGCCGAGAACGATGCGCTTGCGATACAGCCGCTGCATAGGCTTGCCTTTTTCCAGTGAGAGCGGGCGGCGACGTTTGAAAATGCCTGCGGCGGAACGTCGCATGTACGAGGCGAAATAGATTAACACAGGGCCGAAATGGGCCGCAGCAAAGGCAGGGGTGGAATGAACATCAGGGAGTGGCCGGCGGAAGAACGGCCTAGGGAGAAGTTGTTGCAGCGAGGGGCAGGGAGCCTGACAGATACGGAGCTGCTGGCCGTTTTTCTCGGCTCAGGCGTACGTGGGTGTAATGTCGTGGAGCTTTCGCGAGGCTTGTTGGTGAAGTTCGGCAGCTTGCGCCGGTTGCTGGAGGCCGACCGCGAGGCCTTCGTCGGCGAGCTTGGGTTGGGCCCGGTAAGGTACAGCCAGCTGCAGGCACTGCTTGAGATTGGCCGCAGGCACCTTGCAACGTCGATTGAGCGGGAGTCTGCCATGGACAGCCCGGCAGCGGTGCGACGCTACTTGAAAGCCATGCTCAGGCATGAGGCCAGCGAGGTGTTCGGGTGTCTGTTTCTCGATACCAAGCACCGGCCACTGGCATTTGAGATCCTGTTCAGGGGCACGATAGATCGGGCGAGTGTCTATCCGCGAGAGGTGGTGCGGCGGGCGTTGGTGCACAACGCTGCGGCATTGATCCTGTGTCACAACCATCCTTCAGGGATCAGTGAACCGAGTCAGGACGATGTGCATTTGACCCTGTCGTTGAAGCGGGGGCTGGCGTTGATCGATGTGCGGGTGCTGGATCACATCATCATTGGTGATGGGGAGCCGTTGTCGATGGTCGAGCATGGGTGGATTGTGGTCTGAAGAAGCCTATGGAACTTGTGCCGCCAGTGTCGGCCCTTTCGCGGGTGAACCCGCTCCTACAGGGTAGCGTCAACTGCCAGGCTGGCGCTGTCACTGTAGGAGCGGGTTTACCCGCGAAGAGGCCGGTACAGGCTTACTTGGTCACTGTCACCTTGCTGAAATCCAGCCGCCCGAACGGGCTCACCTGGTACCCCTCGACGCCTTGGCGCAGCAAGGTCGCCGCCGTCGGGTGCGCCAGTGGCACCCACAGCGCCTGCTGCTGGATCAGTGTCTGCGCCTGCTGGTACAGCCGGCTGCGCACGCTCTGGTCGTTGGTGGTGCGGCCGGCGCTGATCAGCTGGTCGAGGCGGCTGTCGCAGAAGCGTGCGAAGTTGGTCCCTGACTCGACCGCCGCACAGGAAAACTGCGGGCTGAGGAAGTTGTCCGGGTCGCCGTTGTCGCCCGCCCAGCCCATGAACAGCAAGTCATGCTCGCCGGCCTTGGCGCGGCGTATCAGTTCGCCCCACTCGATCACGCGGATCTCCGCTTTCACGCCAATCTTCGCCAGGTCGGCTTGCAGCATCTGCGCGCCAAGGCTGGGGTTGGGATTGAGCAGGCTTCCCGAGGGACGGGTCCAGATGGTGGTACTGAAGCCTTCGGCCAGCCCGGCCTTGGCCAGCAGGGCCTTGGCTTTCTTCAGGTCCAGCGGGTAGCCGGGCAGGTCCTTGGCGTAGCTCCAGGTGTTGGGCGGGTAGGGGCCGTTGGCCGCCACAGCAGAGTCTTCGAACACGGCCTTGAGGTAGGCTTGCCTGTCGAAGGCCAGGTTGATCGCCTGGCGCACTTCCGCTTTGTCCAGCGGCGGGTGCTGGGTGTTGATGGCGACGAAGGCTGTCATGAATGCCGGGGTGGTGGCCACCTTGAGGTTACCGTCCTGGCCCGCTTCGACAATGTCCAACGGCTTGGGCGAAAGGGCAACCTGGCACTCGCCACGCTTGAGCTTCTGCAGGCGCACGTTGGCATCGGTGGTGATGGCGAAGATCAGCGGGTCGACCGCCGGCTTGCCGGCGAAGTAGTCCGGGTTGGCGCGGTAGCGCACCACGGCGTCTTTCTGGAAACGCTGGAACACGAACGGCCCGGTGCCGATCGGTTGGTTGTTGAGCTTTTCCGGTGTGCCGGCCTTGAGCAGCTTGTCGGCGTATTCGGCGGAGTAGATCGAGGCGAAGCCCATGCTCAGGGTGGCCAGGAAGGTGGCGTCCGGGTGGCTGAGGGTGAAGCGCACGGTGTTCGGCGACGGTGCCTCGATCGCCTTGATCAGGCTGCCCAGCTGCAGCGATTGGGCATGCGGGTAGCCGCCCGGTGCAGTCTTGTGCCAGGCATGGGCCGGGTAGAGCATGCGCTGGAAGCTGAACAGCACGTCGTCGGCATTCAGCTTGCGGCCTGGCTTGAAGTAGGGGGTGCTGTGAAACTTGACGTCATCGCGCAGGGTGAAGTCATACACCAGGCCGTCGGCCGATACCGTCCAGCTGGTCGCCAGGCTCGGCACCACCTTGCCTTGCGCCGCATCGAACTCCACCAGGCGGTTCATCAGCACGTCGGCGGTGGCGTTGGTGGTGGTGAGCGAATTGTACTGCACCACGTCGAAGCCTTCGGGGCTGGCCTCGCTGCAAACGCTCAGCGGAGCGGCCTGGGCAACGCCGGCGGCGAACAGGGAGGTGAACAATAAGGAAAGTGCGGCGGCACGCATGGTGGCTCCTTGGCTGTCAGTGGCCCATCTGCCAGTGCAGTCTGTAAAAGGCCTACCCTAGTGCGCCCGCCGGCAAATGACCACACCCTTTTTTGCAAATCTTGCGACGAGCGGTCGACGACTGGCGGGGCCTGCCGCTATGCTGGCCCGGCGCGTTCTGGCTAGCGGTAATGTGCATCTACTGTTGTTGCAGCCAAGTCTTTCTGGTATAAAGCAGCGCTCTTTTCTAGGGGCTCGGCCTGTCGCATAAGCGGATCCGGTCGATAAGGCCTCCAGAATCACGGCGCCCAGGCGCCAAAGACTGAGAGATTAAGCGGCCAACCCATGCCGGGTTGGGCATGTGGTTTTAGAGGGCTGAGTCATGTCGAGAGTCTGTCAAGTTACTGGTAAGGGTCCAGTAACCGGGAACAACATTTCCCACGCAAACAACAAAACCCGTCGTCGTTTCCTGCCGAACCTGCAGCACCACCGTTTCTGGGTTGAATCCGAGAAGCGTTTCGTGCGTCTGCGCGTTTCCGCCAAAGGCATGCGTATCATCGACAAGCGCGGCATCGACGCCGTTCTGGTTGACATCCGTAAAGCTGGCGCCAAGGTTTAAGGGAGAGCATCATGCGTGAATTGATCCGTCTGGTTTCGAGTGCCGGTACCGGCCACTTCTACACCACCGACAAGAACAAGCGCACCACCCCGGACAAAATCGAGATCAAGAAATATGATCCGGTTGTTCGCAAGCACGTGGTGTACAAGGAAGCCAAGATCAAGTAATTGATCGGCGACCTGAAAAAAACCCGCATCCGAAAGGAGGCGGGTTTTTTTTTAGCTGCTGTCAGGGTCAGTTGAAGCTGAAGCTCTGGATCATCAGGTCGGCGTCGGCCTTGATCTGGATGCGCGTGGCGTCGTAGTCGCGGGTGGATATCTCGTTGGGGCCCACAACGCGAGTGCGCCCTGTGAGGGCGCGGATGGTTTCCTTCAGCTCCGGCACGTAGCGGGTGCCGACCAGGTAGGCGAGGGTTTGCAGAACTTCTTCGTTGGTCATGCTGATTTTCCTTGTGAGGCTGAATGGCCCGAAACGGGCAGGGTCATCCTCACGCATGCCTGCAAACTTCCTGCGCTACATAGTTATTTCTGCTCGAACATCACATAGATCTTGCGGCACGGTTCCAGCACCTCCCAAGTGCCTTTGAAGCCGGCGGGGATGACGAACCGATCGCCGGCACGCAGGGTTTTCGCCCCACCGTCCTGGTCGCGCAGCACCGAAACGCCCTGAACGATCTCGCAGTATTCGTGCTCCGTGTAGTTCACTGTCCACTGGCCTACCTCACCTTCCCATACGCCAGCGGCAAACTGCCCGCACGGGCTGGAATAATGGTTGTAGACCGCCTGGTCCGGCTCGCCCTTGAGAATTTTCTCTGCAGCCGGGCGGTAGCGTTCGGCTTCGGTGATGACCTGCGCGAAGTCGATGATGCTATCAATACTCATGGTTCGGCTCCTGTTGTTGTTTAATAAAATGAACATCAGTAGGCTTTTGAGCCTCTCGTGTCAAATATATTGATAGTTTACACCGGCTGGTTTAGGGTATCGCTTGCCAGTGTGCGCGTGGCGCCCGGCCAGAATTCTGACAACGCCTGTGAGTCCTCAGTGCGGCGTTGCACCTAAACAAGAGGAGGAGTTTCGTATGACCACCCTGACCCGTGCGGACTGGGAACAACGTGCCCAGCAACTGAAGATCGAAGGCCGTGCCTTCATCAACGGCGAATACACCGATGCCGTATCCGGTGAAACCTTCGAGTGCCTGAGCCCGGTCGACGGACGCTTCCTGGCCAAGGTTGCCAGCTGCGACCTGGCCGATGCCAACCGCGCTGTTGAAAATGCCCGTGCCACCTTCAACTCCGGCGTGTGGTCGCAGCTGGCCCCTGCCAAGCGCAAGGCCAAGTTGATCCGCTTCGCCGACCTGCTGCGCAAGAATGTTGAAGAGCTGGCGCTGTTGGAAACGCTGGACATGGGCAAGCCGATCGGCGACTCCTCCAGCATCGACATCCCAGGTGCGGCCCAAGCCATTCACTGGACTGCTGAAGCCATCGACAAGGTCTACGACGAAGTCGCCCCGACCCCGCATGACCAGCTTGGCCTGGTTACCCGCGAGCCGGTAGGTGTGGTCGGTGCCATCGTACCTTGGAACTTCCCGCTGCTGATGGCTTGCTGGAAGCTCGGCCCTGCACTGGCCACCGGTAACTCGGTCGTACTCAAGCCGTCCGAAAAATCGCCGCTGACTGCCATTCGCATCGCCCAACTGGCGATCGAAGCCGGTATCCCGGCTGGCGTGCTGAACGTACTGCCAGGCTATGGCCACACCGTGGGCAAGGCACTGGCCCTGCACATGGACGTGGACACCCTGGTGTTCACCGGTTCGACCAAGATCGCCAAGCAGCTGATGGTTTACGCGGGCGAATCGAACATGAAACGCATCTGGCTGGAAGCCGGTGGCAAGAGCCCGAACATCGTCTTTGCCGATGCCCCGGACCTGCAAGCTGCCGCCGAGGCCGCCGCCAGCGCCATCGCCTTCAACCAGGGCGAAGTGTGCACTGCAGGTTCCCGCCTGCTGGTCGAGCGTTCTATCAAGGACAAGTTCCTGCCGATGGTGGTAGAGGCCCTGAAGGGCTGGAAACCAGGCAACCCGCTGGACCCGCAGACCACTGTCGGTGCCTTGGTCGATACCCAGCAGATGAACACCGTGCTGTCGTACATCGAGGCTGGCCACAAGGACGGCGCCAAGCTGCTGGCCGGCGGCAAGCGCACCCTGGAAGAGACCGGCGGCACTTACGTCGAGCCGACCATCTTCGACGGCGTGACTAACGCCATGCGCATTGCCCAGGAAGAAATCTTCGGCCCGGTGTTGTCGGTGATTGCCTTCGATACCGCCGAAGAGGCCGTGGCCATTGCCAACGACACCCCGTATGGTCTGGCAGCGGGTATCTGGACCTCGGACATTTCCAAGGCCCACAAGACCGCCCGTGCCGTGCGTGCAGGCAGCGTCTGGGTCAACCAGTACGATGGTGGCGACATGACCGCGCCGTTCGGTGGCTTCAAACAGTCGGGCAACGGCCGTGACAAGTCGCTGCACGCACTGGAGAAGTACACCGAGCTGAAGGCGACCTGGATCAAGCTGTAACCCGGTAGGTCCTTTTCGCGGGCAAGCCCGCTCCTGCAGGTCTTAGTGACCGTTGCAGGAGCGGGCTTGCCCGCAAATGGGCCCCTGGAAATATTGGCTGGGAGGCTGTAATGCGTTGGGGTACCTACTTCGCCGTACTGGCATCGGTGCTCAGTGTCGGGCTGGCGCTTGGCGTGAGCATGCCGCTGGTATCCCTGCGCCTGGAGGCCTGGGGCTACGGCAGCTTCGCCATCGGCGTGATGGCGGCAATGCCGGCGTTGGGCGTACTGGCCGGCGCCAGCCTGGCCAGCCGCCTGGCAGGTTGGGTTGGCGTACCTTCGGCGATGCGCCTGTGCCTGTGGGGCGGGGCGCTGTCGATTGGCTTGCTCGCGCTGCTGCCTAGTTACCCGTTATGGCTGCTGCTGCGGCTGATGATCGGCATGTCCCTGACCGTGGTGTTCATCCTCGGCGAAAGCTGGATCAACCAACTGGTGGTCGAACAGTGGCGTGGCCGGTTGGTGGCGCTGTATGGCAGCAGCTACGCCCTGAGCCAGTTGGCCGGGCCGTTGGTGCTGGGTTTCCTCGGCTCTGATGACGACTTCGGCTTCTGGGCGGCGACCGGCCTGCTGCTGGCCGCGCCGCTGGTTCTGCTGGGGCGTGGTGGGGCGCCGAGCACGGAAGCCTGCAGTGTCACCTTTGGCGACCTGTTCGCCTTCTGCCGGCGCTTGCCGGTAATTGCCTGGGCCATTGCCCTGTTCGCCTCGTTCGAGGCGATGATCCTCACCTTGCTGCCGGTGTATTGCCTGCAGCAGGGCTTCAGCACCGAAATCGCCTTGTTCATGGTGAGTACCGTGGTGGTGGGTGATGCGGTGCTGCAATTGCCCATCGGCGCGCTGGCCGACCATATGTCGCGACGTACCCTGTTCACTGGCTGTGCGGTGACCCTGCTGGTGTCCAGCCTGGCGATCCCGCTGCTGTTGCACACCCCGGTTATCTGGCCGTTGTGGGTGTTGTTCGGCGCCAGTGCCGGCGGCTTGTTCACCTTGTCGCTGGTGCTGATCGGTGAGCGCTACCGCGATGATGAGTTGGTACGGGCCAATGCCCACGTGGCCCAGCTGTGGGGCATTGGCTGTTTGCTCGGGCCGTTGTTGGCGGGGGCGGGGAGCCAGTGGATCAGCGGGCATGCGTTGCTGTTCCTGATGGCGGCCGGGGCTGCGGGGTTGGTGGTATTGACCCGGCGGCGCGGAGCCTTTGAGCCGGTTTCTGCCTGATGATTTTGGGGGCCGCAAGGCCCCGGAATCGCCGCTATAGCATCTTCTCCAAGCCAACCGCCTTGCTGATCCAGGCATTGAAGCGCCGCCAGATCCCGCCCGGCTCAGACGTCAGCACGTGCCGTTGGCCATTGTCCTCGGTCGCCCACACCAGCTTGTTACCTATCAGTTTCACCTGATAGCTCAGCGCAGGCGCCATACCCTGCTGGGCCAGCTCGCGGGTGTATTCGGCCAGCTCCGGGCTGTCCACCAGTACCCCGACCTCGGTGTTCCACAATACTGAGCGCGGGTCGAAGTTGAACGAGCCGATGAAGGTCTTGCGCCGGTCGAACACGATCGCCTTGGTGTGCAGGCTCGAATCCGAGCTGCCACGGAAACTCAATCGCCCCGCGCTGGGGTCGCCTGGCTGGCGGCGAAGCTCGTAAAGCTGCACCCCGTGCTCAAGCAAGGCACGACGATAGGGGGCATAGCCTCCATGCACTGCTGGCACGTCGGTGGCTTCCAGCGAGTTGGTCAGCAGCTTCACCGAAACGCCAGCGTCGGCGCGGCCGGTCAGGTACAGCAGCCCCGGTTCGCCCGGTACAAAGTAGGCCGATGCCAGGACCAACTCGCGGTGCACGTTAGCCAGGTCCGGTGCCAGTTGCTGGCTCAGCAGTAATTGCGGGTCCGGTTCGTCTTCGGCCAACACCTTGCTGGGCGCATCCCATAGCGCCTGGGCGTGAGCCCAGATCAGCTCGTTGCGCCACACATCCAGGCGCGGTTGCGACTGGTAGGCCATCAAGCGGTCGTACAGGGCCTTGCGCTGGGTCCTGGCTTTGGCCAGCGACACTTCCAGGCGCTGGCGGCTGGCCCGCAGGTCGTTGGCATCCGGGTCATGCCAGAGGAAGTCGGTGATCGGCCGGCTGAGGGCGCTGTTCCAGTACTGGTCGAAGCTGTGCCCCAACTGCTCCGCTACCGGGCCCACGCCCAACAGGTCGATGTCGGTGAAGTTGAGGTTGGGCTCGGCATCGAAATACTCGTCGCCCAAGTTGCGGCCACCGACGATGGCCATGCTGTTGTCTACCAGGAACAGCTTGTTGTGCATGCGTCGGTGCTGGCGCGACAAGTTGAACAGCCGGCCCACGGCGCGCGTAACGCCGGTACTGCGCCCCAGATGCAGTGGGTTGAACACGCGAATGTGGATGTTCGGGTGGGCATCGAGGGTGCCCATGACGGTGTCCAGACCGTCGCTGGTAGTGTCGTCGAGCAGGATACGCACGCGCACGCCACGGTCGGCGGCGCGCAGCAGTTCATGCACAAGGGCGCGGGTACTGAGGCCGTCGTGGACGATGTAGTACTGCAGGTCGATGCTCGCCTGGGCGTTGCGTATCAGTTCGGCGCGGGCGCGAAATGCCTCGTTGCTGTTGGGCAGCAGGCGAAAGCCCGAGCGGCCGCCATAGGGCGCGGCCTGGCGCAGCACCGAGCGGCCAAAGGCCGATTCGTGGGCAGGCAACGCCTGACTGGTTTCGCGGGGTGCGCTGATGCTTGTGCAACCGGCAAGGCCGAGCAACAACACCAGCAGCAGAGGCAAGGCTCGCTGGAGTCTCAAGGGTGGACCGTCCTGTGCAGCAAGGGCTTTAGGGGTTTGACCGTGACGGGCGGCGCAAAGTTACGCGTCGGCGCTTTCGTCATCCAGTAGACGAAGGGCGGTTTCACCAACCTTGCGCACGGAGGCTTCGATTTGCGGCGTTGGCCTGGCGGCGAAATTCATGCGCAGGCAGTGGCGAAACTTGCCCGAGGCCGAAAAGATGCTGCCTACGGCAATCTGCACGCCCTGCTCCAGTAAAGCGCGGTTCAGCCGAAGCGTATCGAGATGTTCGGGTAATTCCACCCACAGCATGAAGCCGCCCTGGGGCCGGCTGACCCGGGTGCCCGCCGGGAAGTAGCGGGTCACCCAGTCGCCCATCAGGTCGCGGCCACGCTGGTACTGGCTGCGCATGCGCCGTACATGGGGCTGGTAGTGCCCGGCGGCGATGAAGTCAGCGATGGCCAGCTGAGGCTGGCTGGCGGTGCTGCCGGTGCTGATGTATTTCATGTGCAGCACGCGCTCCAGGTAGCGTCCGGGCGCCACCCAGCCGATCCGCAGGCCGGGCGCGAGGGTTTTGGAGAACGAACTGCAGAGCAGCACGCGGCCATCGTCGTCGAACGACTTCAAGGTGCGTGGGCGTGGGTAGGTATAGGCCAGGTCGCCGTACACATCGTCTTCCAGAATCGCCACGTCATAGCGTTGGGCGAGGCTCAGCAAGGCCTTCTTGCGTGCCTCGGGCATGATGTAGCCCAGCGGGTTGTTGCAGCTGGGGGTGATCTGGATGAGCTTGATCGGCCACTGCTCCAGGGCCATCTCCAGCGCCTCCAGGCTGATGCCGGTGACTGGGTCGGTGGGGATTTCCAGCGCTTTCATGCCCAAGCCTTTGAGGGTTTGCATGGCGCCGTGGAAGCTGGGCGAGTCGACCGCGACGATGTCGCCTGGCTCGCAGACCGCGCGGATGCTGCATGACAGCGCCTCATGACAGCCGGTGGTGATCACCAGGTCGGCCGGCCCCAGGCGGCAGCCGGAGTCGAGCATCAGCCGGGCCACCTGTTCGCGCAGGGCCAGGTTACCGTGGATGTTGTCGTAGTACAGGCCAGGCATGTCCTGGCGCCGGCTCAACTGGGCAAGGCTACGCAGCAGCGGCTTCAGGGTAGGGCTGTCGATGTCGGGCATGCCGCGGCCGAGTTGCACCACATCCTGGCGCGGCGTACTGCGCACCAGCTCCAGCACCTGTTCCCACTGCGAGATGTCCACCGGGCGCTGGGCCGGGCGGCTGACTGCGGGCAGTGCCGGCAACTGCCGTTGGTCGCTGACGAAGTAGCCGGACTTGGGCCGCGGCGAGACCATGCCGCTGTCTTCGAGCATGCGATAGGCCTGCTGCACGGTGCTCAGGCTGACCCCGTGTTCCTCACTCAGTGCGCGCACAGATGGCAGGCGCTGGCCAGGGCGATAGAGGCCCTGCTCGATGCGGGCGCCGAGTATTTCGGCGAGATTCAGGTAGAGGGTCAAGGCATACTCCTGCGCTGCATTGGCATAGCGACCGGTACAGTTGGGCTGAAAATACAGCATTCAGTCGGCCAGCGGCCAATTCTGTATGGGAATAATAAGGCTGTATTGGATCTGTATTGTCGAGGGTGCCGACGCGCATGCTTTCTCCACGGTAACAACTGGACGGGAGGATGCGGTGATGGGTGGCATGAGCGATGTGCGCTTGCAACTGTTGGCCAAGGAACTGGAAGCCGGGCAGCAGGCCAAGGTGTTCAACGCGCCAGAGGGTTTGGGGCGTTGGGGGCTGATGCTGCATCGCTGGCATACCCGCAGGGCGTTGCTGCAGCTGACCGATGACGAGTTGCGCGATGTCGGGCTGAGCTGGGAGCAGGCCCGGATCGAAGGGCGGAAACCCTTCTGGAAGGACTGACACGGTGGTCGCTGGAGGGCCTGTTGTGCCCCAGACTTGAAACTTGCACCGACCCTGTGGGAGCGGGCATGCCCGCGAAGCAGGCGTCGCAGAGGATGGCACGGGCTTCGCCCGTGTTCGCGGGCACGCCCGCTCCCACAGGGGGCTAGTCAGCTTTTAGATTTTAAGCAAGACAGTTGCTGCCACAAGGATGGGGACTTTCAGGCCAGCTCTTTGAGGCGATGCCACAGCATCCCCAGCGCCAGCAGTGGCGAGCGCAGGTGCTTGCCGCCAGGGAAGGTGATGTGCGGCACCTTGTTGAAAAGGTCGAAGCGCCCGCTTTCCTGGCCACTGATGGCTTCACCCAGCAGGCGCGCGGCCAGGTGGGTGGCGTTGAGCCCATGGCCCGAGTAGGCCTGGGCGTAATACACGTTCGGCTGGCTGGCCAGTCGGCCAACCTGCGGCAGGCGATTGGCACCAATGCCGATCATGCCGCCCCACTGGTAGTCGATGCGCACGTCGGCAAGCTGCGGGAACACCTTGAGCATCTTCGGCCGCATATAGGCGGCGATGTCCTTCGGGTCGCGGCCAGAATAGTGGCAGGCACCGCCAAACAGCAGGCGGTGGTCGGCGGACAGACGGTAGTAGTCCAGCGCCACGCGCTGGTCACACACCGCCATATTCTGTGGCAGCAAGGCGCGTGCGCGTTCTTCGCCCAGCGGCTCGGTGGCGATGATGTAGCTGCCGGCCGGCAGCACCTTGCCGCCCAGCTCGCGATTGAGGTCGTTGTGGTAGGCGTTGCAGCACAGTACCAGGGTCTTGGCGCGTACCCGGCCTTGGGCAGTATGCACCTGCACTTCAGTGCCGTAGTCGATGCGGGTGACTTCGGATTGCTCGAACAATTTCACGCCCAGGCGGGCGGCTGCGGCGGCTTCACCCAATGCCAGATTGAGCGGATGCAGATGCCCGGAGCCCATGTCGACCAGCCCCCCCACATAGCAGTCGGCACCCACCACGCTGTGGATATCGTTCTTGCCGACCAGCCGCAACTCATGTGCATAGCCCAGGCTGCGCAGCTCCTCGGCGTCTTGGGCAAAGCCCAGCAGCTCGGCGGGTTTGTTGGCCAGGTCGCAGTAGCCCCAGGCCAGGTCGCAGGCGATGGCATGCTTTTCTACCCGCTCGCGCACGATCTGTACGGCCTCCAGGCCCATCAGTTTCATGGTGCGCACGCCTTCTTCGCCGATGACCGGGAGGAACTGCTCCAGACCATGGCCGACCCCTCGGATCAGTTGACCGCCATTGCGCCCACTGGCACCCCAGCCAAGTTTGCGCGCTTCCAGCAGGATGACCGAGAAACCACGCTCTGCCAGCTCAATGGCGGTGTTCAGGCCCGAGTAGCCGCCGCCGATGATGCACACGTCGGCGTTGTGTTCGCCTTGCAGGAAGGCGTGGTCGGGGTGTGGCGCGCTGCTGGCGGCGTAATAGGAGGCGGCGTGCTGCGCGCTGTGGATCATTGGGGCGGCCCTTAAAAATGGAGGGGGGACGAGGATAAGCTGTGCCATCGCGGCCGGGCAACCAGCGAGGGCTTCATACTCGTTCGCGGGTGAACCCGCAAATAAGCCTATAATCCAATCACTTTGTCAGCTTGTATCCCGTCATGTCCTGCAACCGCCACAAGATCCACTTCCTGCGCGAACTAATCCCCTCTTTCGAGTGCGAGCCCGGCTGCCACGACTGCTGCGGCCCGGTCACCACCTCGGCGGAAGAAATGGCCCGCCTGCCGCGCAAGTCCCAAGCCGAGCAGGACGCTGCTCTGGAGCGTCTGGACTGCGTGCACTTGGGCCCCCACGGCTGCACGGTGTATGAAGAGCGGCCGATGATCTGCCGGCTGTTCGGTACCACCCCGCGCATGGCCTGCCCGCGTGGTCGTGGCCCTGAACCGATGATCGACCCCGCCGCTGAACAGTTGGTCCACCAGTTCATTGCCACCACCCGCCAGGTGCTGGTGTAGCCTCAGTCCGGGATCGGCAGGCAGAGGCTCTCCTTCACCTCTTCCATCACGATGTAGCTCTTCGATTCGCGCACGTGCGGCAGTTTCAGCAGGATGTCGCCGAGCAGCTTGCGGTATGAGGCCATTTCCGAAATACGCGCTTTCACCAGGTAGTCGAAATCACCCGACACCAGGTGGCATTCCAGCACGTGGGGCAGCTTCAAGACCGCGCGGCGGAACTCCTCGAAGGTATCGCCCGACTTGTAGTCCAGGCTGATTTCCACGAACACCAGCAGGCTGCCCTTGAGGTGTTGCGGGTTCAGGCGGGCGTTGTAGCCCATGATGATGCCCTCGCGCTCCAGGCGGCGAACCCGCTCGGTACAAGGGGTGGTGGACAGCCCAACTTTCTCGCCCAGTTCGGTGAAGGAAATACGCCCGTCATTCTGCAGGATACGCAGGATGTTGCGGTCGATCTTGTCCAGTTCACGCTTGGTCTGGTGCTGGGTTCTCATAGGGGATGCCCCTCCGTGAAAGGCGATTTTGCCGAGAATTCTCGCCAATAATAGGCTTTTATATAGTGAATTGCACTGGTCTCAAATTCCTATACTGCGCCCATTCATGCCATTTCAATAAAAGTGTGCGGCGCGCCGCGTGTGAGGGATAAAACGATGCGAGTTCTGGTACTTGGTAGCGGTGTAATCGGAACCGCCAGTGCCTATTACCTGGCCCGGCAAGGTTTCGAAGTCACGGTGGTCGACCGCCAGCCGGCGGTGGCCATGGAAACCAGCTTTGCCAACGCCGGCCAGATCTCGCCCGGCTATGCCTCGCCCTGGGCTGCCCCTGGTGTACCGCTCAAAGCCATCAAGTGGCTGCTGGAGCGTCACGCCCCTCTGGCCATCAAGCTCACGGGCGATGTCGACCAGTACCTGTGGATGGCACAGATGCTGCGCAACTGCACTGCCAGCCGCTACGCGGTGAACAAGGAGCGCATGGTGCGCCTGTCCGAGTACAGCCGTGACTGCCTCGACGAGCTGCGCGCCGAAACCGGCATCAATTACGAAAACCGCAGCCTGGGCACCACCCAGCTGTTCCGCACCCAGGCCCAGGTCGATGCTGCGGCCAAGGACATTGCCGTACTCGAACAGTCCGGTGTGCCCTACGAGCTGCTCGACCGCGACGGCATTGCCCGCGTCGAACCCGCCCTGGCCGGCGTGAAAGATATCCTGGCCGGCGCCCTGCGCCTGCCGAACGACCAGACTGGCGACTGCCAGCTGTTTACCACCAAGCTTGCCGACATGGCGTTGAAGTTGGGCGTGGAGTTCCGCTTCGGCCAGGACATCCAGCGCTTGGACTTCGCCGGTGACCGCATCAATGGCGTGTGGATCGACGGCAAGCTGGAGACGGCAGACCGCTACGTGCTGGCGCTGGGCAGCTACTCGCCACAGATGCTCAAGCCGCTGGGCATCAAGGCTCCGGTGTATCCGCTGAAAGGCTATTCGCTGACCGTGCCGATCACCAACAGCGACATGGCCCCGACTTCGACCATTCTCGACGAGACCTACAAGGTTGCCATCACCCGTTTCGACAACCGCATCCGCGTTGGTGGCATGGCTGAAATCGCTGGTTTTGACCTGTCGCTGAACCCGCGTCGGCGCGAAACGCTGGAGATGATCGTCAACGACCTTTATCCTCGCGGCGGTGACCTGAGTCAGGCCAGCTTCTGGACCGGCTTGCGCCCGGCGACCCCGGACGGCACGCCGATCGTGGGTGCCACAGCGTTCCGCAACCTGTTCCTGAACACCGGTCACGGTACCTTGGGCTGGACCATGGCGTGCGGTTCCGGCCGCCTGCTGGCCGACCTGATTGCGCGCAAGAAGCCGCAGATCAGTGCCGAAGGCCTGGATATCTCCCGTTATGGCAACAGCCGGGAAGCGACCAAGCACGGGCAAAGCGCGCCGGTTCACCAGCAGTAATAGCCTGTGCCGGCCCATTCGCGGGCTTGCCCGCTCCCACAGGAACACCACAGCTTTTGAAAGCTGTGCACTACCTGTGGGAGCGGGCAAGCCCGCGAAGAATCCACCACCGATTTCAACCCGAACCACCATAAGGCAGCCGCCATGCGTCCCGCCCGCGCCCTGATCGACCTCCAGGCCCTGCGCCACAACTACCGTCTGGCCCGTGAACTGACGGGTGCCAAAGCCCTCGCCGTGATCAAGGCCGATGCCTACGGCCACGGCGCCGTGCGCTGCGCCCTGGCCCTGGAGGCCGAAGCCGACGGCTTTGCCGTGGCCTGCATCGAAGAGGCGCTGGAACTGCGCGCCGCCGGTATCAAAGCCCCGGTACTGCTGCTGGAAGGTTTTTTCGAAGCCAGCGAACTGGCGCTGATCGCCGAGCACGACCTGTGGTGCGTGGTGCACTCGCTGTGGCAACTGGAAGCCATCGAGAAAACCCCGCTGCACAAACCGCTCAACGTCTGGCTGAAGCTGGACAGTGGCATGCACCGCGTTGGCCTGCACCCCAAGGACTACCACGATGCCTACCAGCGACTGCTGGCCAGCGGCAAGGTTTCGCGCATCGTGTTGATGAGCCACTTCGCTCGCGCCGACGAACTGGACGCTGACGCTACCTCCCAGCAAATCGCTGTGTTCGAAGCTGCCCGACTGGGCCTGGCCGCCGAATGCAGCCTGCGTAACTCGCCCGGCGTGCTGGGCTGGCCGCAAGCGCCCAGCGACTGGGTGCGCCCAGGCCTGATGCTATACGGCGCCACGCCGTTCGAAGTGGCGCAGGCCGAGGCCGCACGCCTGCAACCGGTGATGACCCTGCAATCGCGGGTGATCAGCGTGCGCGAGCTGCCTGCCGGCGAGCCGGTTGGCTATGGTGCCAAGTTCGTCAGCCCTCGGCCGACCCGCGTGGGTGTGGTCGCCATGGGCTATGCCGATGGCTACCCGCGCCAGGCGCCCAACGGCACCCCGGTGCTGGTCGCTGGCAAGCGCACCCAGCTGATCGGCCGGGTGTCGATGGACATGCTCAGCATCGACCTCACCGACGTACCGCAAGCCACTGTCGGCAGCCCGGTCGAATTCTGGGGCAAGCAGGTGCTGGCCAGTGAAGTGGCCGCGCATGCGGGCACTATTCCCTATCAGATCTTCTGTAACCTGAAGCGGGTACCACGGGACTACATCGGCGAATGAGACGCTGAAGCGGACAGGTTGGGGGCGGTGTGTTGTAAATACTGAACGGCATTGCCATGATATCGTTCACATCCACCCCCCTTTTACCGTTTCAGGAGGCTCCAGCTTTGGACGTCGGCGAACGACTGCAAGCCATCCGCAAGCTCAAGGGCCTGTCGCAGCGCGAACTCGCCAAGCGTGCTGGCGTGACCAACAGCACCATCTCGATGATCGAGAAGAACAGCGTAAGCCCCTCTATCAGCTCGCTGCGCAAAGTGCTGAGCGGCATTCCCATGTCCATGGTCGAATTCTTTTCGGTCGAGCTGGAGCCCCAAAGCCCCACTCAGATCGTCTACAAGGCCCATGAGCTGATCGATATCTCGGACGGTGCGGTGACCATGAAGCTGGTGGGCAAGTCGCACCCCAACCGTGCCATCGCTTTTCTGACCGAGGTGTACCCGCCAGGTGCGGACACCGGTGCCGAGATGCTCACCCACGACGGCGAGGAGACCGGTATCCTGCTTGAAGGCCGCCTGGAGCTGGTGGTCGGCAACGAGATTTTCGTTCTCGAAGAAGGCGACAGCTACTACTTCGAAAGCACCCGCCCGCACCGCTTCCGCAACCCATTCGACCAGCCGGCGCGGCTGATCAGTGCGGCGACGCCTTCAAACTTTTGATCCAGCGCAGTGCATTGATTCGGCAATACCCCTTTCCTGTGTGGGGTCGTTTCACGGCCTCTGGGTTCCCGCTATACTTTTCAACGCTCGCCGATCCGTGGCCGCGAGCGTGATTAGCCACCATGAGGGTGTTCGCGTGAATCAAATCAAGAAGATGCTGGCCGTACCAGCAGCCGTATTCGCCCTCTGGGCAATGAGCGCAACCGCTGCGACCAATGACGACATTGCCAAACGCCTGGAGCCGGTTGGCCAGGTGTGCGTCCAGGGCCAGGAGTGCAAAGGCATGGAAGTGGCCGCTGCAGCAGGTGGCGGGGGAGCCAAGACACCGGATGAAATCATCGCCAAGCACTGCAATGCCTGCCATGGCAGCGGCTTGCTCGGCGCGCCTAAAATTGGTGACACCGCCGCGTGGAAAGAACGCGCCGACCACCAGGGTGGTCTGGATGGCATCCTGGCCAAGGCCATTACTGGTATCAACGCCATGCCGCCAAAGGGCACCTGTGCAGACTGCTCGGATGAAGACCTGAAAGGGGCGATCAAGAAAATGTCCGGGCTGTGATTTACAGCTGAATTGCATGAGGCCCGCCGTTGATGGCGGGCTTTGTTTTTGTGATGCCTGCGCTGGCCCTTTCGCGGGCTTGCCCGCTCCCACAAGCCCCCCACAGAATCTGAGGATTATGGTTATCCTGTGGGAGCGGGCGTGCCCGCGAAAGGTCCAGCACAGGCAACCAACCCGCTAGAGCCATGTCCATGGATGTCTCCAGAAGCCCCGATCGGGCTGAGCCTGATTCCATGAGAACTAGCATTTTTACCAGTTCTATTTTTCAGGGTTCTGAAGAACACTGACGCTTCTGATTGCGGTGGTGGCTAACAATGGATCTGGGCGATAACTGTCCCGAGCAACATGCAGCCGGTCGAACACAGCCGCAAAAGCTGATCCCCGGCAGCGCCCTTCGGCATCTGGCCTATTCGCCTTATGGCTATCTCTCGATTTTCCAGGCCGTGCTCGGTTTTAATGGTGGCCGACAGGATCCTGTTACCGGCTGTTATCTACTGGGTAACGGTCGTCGAGCATTCAACCCATCATTGATGCGCTTCATTAGCCCCGACAGCATGAGCCCGTTCGCAGCGGGTGGTCTGAACTCATATGCCTACTGTCTAGGGGATCCGGTAAACCGGGAAGATCCGAGTGGTTATTTCTCTTTATTCAAACCTATCTCGCGATTGTTCAGGTATTTTTTTCCAAAGATAAAGCCTACGACGCTTGGTAAATTGCACCGGGCGATTGTTTTTGAAACTGAAGTAATTACCAAGACATACAGTAATATACCTTCCCATACCAAGATCAATGTGGTGAAATCGCCGAAAAGTGTGCCGGATGGCTATGTATTGAGGATGGTGCATGGCACTCAGAAAAAGCATGTTCAATCATTGTTGAACGGGCTTGATCCTCGCTATGCAAAGAATGGATCTTACGGCGCGCACGTTTATGGCACGACGAATATAGACGCGGCCAGTAACTATACAGGTCCGGATGGATCAATAGTAGGGTTTTATGTGCATGAGTCTGAGTCCTGGGTTAACGGTAAGGACTATTGGTATGCTCATAAAAATGCGATAGTGATCGGAAAGAACGCTTATCATAAGGTTCATGTGAGCGAAGAAGTGGCATTTCCATTTTTAATTAGTAAGACGCTTAAAGTAAGATGGGGTTGACCGGAGTATGCCCTAGGCAACCAACCCGCTTGAGCTCATGTCCAACCCCTGAACCCACGGATGTTTCAGGAGGCCCCATGCACCTCTGCTCCATCGACCAGGCTGTCGAGCAGGTCTTGTCCCGGCTGCCAGCCCATATCCATATGGGCCTGCCTTTGGGCCTGGGGAAACCCAACGCCTTCGTCAACGCGCTTTACGCCCGCGTACGCGAGCTGCCCGAACGGCGCCTGACCATCTACACCGCACTTTCCCTCGGCCGCCCGCCACTGGGCGATGGCCTGCAGCGGCGCTTTCTCGAACCCTTCGTCGAGCGAACGTTCGCTGACTACGAAGAGCTCAGTTACCTCGCAGACCTGCGCAACGACACGTTGCCACCCAATATTCGGGTCGAACAGTTTTTCATGCAGCCCGGTAGCCTGCTGCACAGCGAATCGGCGCAGCAGGACTACGTCAGCAGCAACTACAGCCACGCCGCACGGGATATCAACGCCAAAGGCCTGAACCTGATCGCCCAGTTGGTGGCCGCCACCCCCGAGAAGCCCGTGCACCTGAGCCTGGCCTGCAACCCAGACATCACCCTCGACCTGCTGCCGATGATCGCCAAGCGCCGCGCGGCTGGCGAAACCATCCTTATGCTGGGCCAGGTGCATGCCGAACTGCCCTATATGCCAGGCGATGCCGAGCTGCCTATCGATGCGTTCGACCTGCTGCTCGACGAAGCCGAGCAACGTCGGCTGTTTTCTACGCCAAACATGCCGGTCGGCATCCAGGACCACTGCATCGGCCTGCACGCCAGCAGCTTGGTACGCGATGGCGGTACGCTGCAGATCGGCATTGGTGCCATGGGCGATGCGGTTGCCGCGGCATTGCTGGCACGTCAGGGCGACAACGCCGGTTACCGTGCGGTGCTCAAGGCGCTGGATGTCGGACCGTGGCAGGCATTGATCGAGCGAGAAGGGGGCCTGGACACCTTTGCTCATGGCTTGTACGGCTGCAGCGAGATGTTCGTCAACGGCCTGCTGGTGCTGGCTGAAGCAGGGCTGCTACGACGCCCGGCGGACGAGCAGGGCGCAATACTGCATGGCGGCTTTTTCCTCGGCCCGCAAGCGTTCTACCAGCGCTTGCGCGAGATGCCGCTGGAGCAGCGCGCACAGTTCGTCATGACCCGTATCAGCTTCATCAACGAGCTATATGGGCAGGAGGAAATCAAGCGCCGACAACGTCGTGATGCGCGCTTCATCAACACCGCGTTCGGCATGACCCTGCTCGGTGCCGGGGTGGCCGACCAGCTTGAAGACGGCCGCGTGCTCAGTGGCGTGGGCGGGCAGTACAACTTCGTTGCCCAGGGCCATGCGCTGGAGGGCGGGCGTTCGATCCTGCTATTGCGCAGTTGGCGCGAGGCAGGCGGAGAGGTGACCTCGAACCTGTTCTGGACCTATGGCCACTGCACCATTCCCCGGCACCTGCGCGATATCGTGGTGACCGAGTACGGCATTGCGGACTTGCGTGGGCAGACTGACAGCGAGGTGATTGCGCGGTTGTTGGCGGTGAGCGATTCGCGGTTCCAGCCGGGCCTGATCAAGCAGGCAAAAGAAGCTGGCAAGCTGGCCGACGACTTTCAGCTGGAGGCGCGCTTTACCGACAATACCCCGGAACGCCTGGCGGCGATCAGGGCACAGCATGCGCGGCTGTTCCCGGAGTATCCGATGGGCACCGACTTTACGGCCGAGGAGCGGGATCTGTTGCGGGCGCTGAACTGGTTGAAGAGCAAGTTCAAGCTGAGCGAGGTGTTGGAGCTGGGCAAGGCAGCGTTGGATGCGCCGGGGCCGGAGGGGTATGAGCGACATCTGGCGCGGATGGGGCTGGAGGTTCCGCAAGGGTTGAAAGAGGAGCTTTATCAGCGGCTACTGCTGGCAGGCTTACAGGCTACAAGTTAATCCCCTGCGCACACTGGCCCCGTGTAGGAGCGGGTTTACCCGCGAATGCGATATTGAATCTGCCATCGCATTCGCAGGTAAACCCGCTCCTACGCCGGGGCGGTGAGGCCTTATTCGATGAAGCTGACCACACCACCTTCCAGCGACTTCACCCGGGCCAGCGATTCAACGCGGTAGCCCTGGCTGTCCAGTTCGGCACGGCCGCCCTGGAACGACTTCTCGATCACGATACCCAGGCCCGCCACGGTGGCGCCTGCCTGCTTGATGATCGAGATCAGCGCCTGCGAGGCTTTGCCGTTGGCCAGGAAGTCGTCGATCACCAGCACGCGGTCGCTGCTGTTGAGGTGACGCGGCGAGATAGCCACGGTGTTCTCGGTCTGCTTGGTGAAGGAATATACCGAGGCGGTCAGCAGGTTCTCGGTCAGGGTCAGCGACTGGTGCTTGCGAGCGAAGATGACCGGCACACCCAGTTTCAGACCGGTCATCACCGCCGGGGCAATGCCCGAGGCTTCGATGGTAACGATCTTGGTCACGCCGGCGTCGGCGAACAGGCGAGCGAACTCGTCACCGATCAGCTGCATCAGCGCGGGATCGATCTGGTGGTTGAGAAACGCGTCGACTTTGAGAACCTGATCGGAAAGCACGATGCCTTCTTCGCGAATCTTCTGATGCAGTGCTTCCACTGTGATTTCCTCGATGTAGATAGTGGTCTGTATGGCCGATCTGTGAGCTCAAATCGGCCATACAAACCACCGTGGCCGCTAAAAGCGGCAAAGTTAAAGAGTAATGGTTGATCAGCGTTTGAGCATTGCCCGGATATCGGCCAGGGCGTTGTTGCCGCGAGCGGCCTTCACCTCGACCGGCGCGTCGTCCAGGCCCTCCCAGGCCAGGTCGTCCGGAGGCAGTTCGTCGAGGAACCGGCTGGGCGTGCAATCGATGATTTCACCGTACTGCTTGCGCTTGGCGGCGAAGGTGAAGGCCAGGGTCTGGCGCGCGCGGGTGATGCCCACGTAGGCCAGACGGCGTTCCTCTTCGATGGTGTCGGCCTCGATGCTGGAGCGGTGCGGGAGGATTTCCTCTTCCATGCCCATGATGAACACGTAGGGGAATTCCAAGCCCTTGGAGGCATGCAGGGTCATCATCTGCACACCTTCGGCGTTCTCTTCTTCTTCCTGCTGGCGCTCGAGCATGTCGCGCAGCACCAACTTGCCGATGGCGTCTTCGATGGTCATGTCACCCTCTTCGTCCTTCTCGAGGGTGTTTTTCAGCGCTTCCACCAGGAACCAGACGTTGCTGATCCGGAACTCTGCAGCCTTGTCGCTGGCAGTCTGCTGGCGGATCCAGTTTTCGTAGTCGATGTCGCGGATCATCTCGTGCAGCGCGGCAATCGGGTCTTCCAGGGCAACCTTGTGGCGCACCCCATCCAGCCAATGCTTGAAGCGCTGCAAACGCTCGGTGTAGCGGGCGTCCAAGTGCTCGCCCAGGCCCAGCTCCTCGCTGGCGGCGTACATCGAAATGCCGCGCTCGGTGGCGTAGTTGCCGAGCTTTTCCAGGGTGGTGGAGCCGATTTCCCGGCGCGGTACGTTGATTACCCGCAGATAGGCGTTGTCGTCGTCCGGGTTCACCAGCAAGCGCAGGTAGGCCATCAGGTCCTTGACCTCCTGGCGGCCGAAGAAACTGTTGCCGCCCGACAGGCGATACGGCACCTGGTGGTGCTGCAGCTTCAGTTCGATCAGCTTGGCCTGGTAGTTGCCGCGGTAAAGGATGGCAAAGTCGCTGTACGGTCGGTTGGTGCGCAGGTGCAAGGTGAGGATTTCCATGGCCACGCGTTCGGCCTCGGCTTCCTCGTTCTTGCAGCGGATCACGCGGATCTCGTCGCCCACGCCCATCTCGCTCCACAGCTGCTTTTCGAACGCATGCGGATTGTTGGCGATCAACACGTTGGCGCAGCGCAGGATGCGGCTGGTGGACCGGTAGTTCTGCTCGAGCATGACGATCTTCAGGGAGGGGTAGTCCTCCTTGAGCAGCATCAGGTTCTCAGGGCGAGCACCGCGCCAGGCGTAGATCGACTGGTCGTCGTCGCCCACCACGGTGAACTGGTTGCGCATGCCGATCAGCATTTTCACCAGCAGGTACTGGCTGGCGTTGGTGTCCTGGTATTCGTCCACCAGCAGATAACGCACGCGATTCTGCCAGCGCTCCAGCACCTCGGGGTGCTCCTGGAACAGTTTGACCGGCTGCAGGATCAGGTCGTCGAAGTCCACCGCGTTGAACGCCTTGAGCGTGCGCTGATAGTGGGTGTAGACGATGGCGGCGGTCTGCTCGCGTGGGTTGCGCGCCTTTTCCAGGGCCTCTGGTGGCAGAACGAGGTCGTTCTTCCAGGCACCGATCATGTTCTTGATCTCGTCGATGCCGTCGTCGCCGGAGTATTCCTTCTGCATGATGTCCGACAGCAACGCCTTGATGTCGGACTCGTCGAAGATCGAGAAACCCGGCTTGTAGCCCAGGCGCTCGTGTTCCTTGCGGATGATGTTCAGGCCCAGGTTGTGGAACGTACACACGGTGAGGCCACGGCCTTCCCCCGGGCGCAGCAAGGTGGCGACCCGCTCCTTCATCTCGCGCGCGGCCTTGTTGGTGAAGGTCATCGCCACGATGTACTGGGCGCGGATGCCGCAGTTCTGGATGAGGTGGGCAATCTTGCGCGTGATCACGCTGGTCTTGCCCGAACCTGCACCGGCGAGCACCAAAAGAGGGCCGCCGACATAGTCACGGGCTTCCTGCTGCCGGGGATTGAGTCGGGACATGCTAGAAACCGGGGGTCGCCAGAAAATAGCCGCGCATTCTAACAGGCATGGGGCCGTTGTGGCGCGACCGTCTGACGTCTGAGTCAGACTTTTGTCCGTCTAATTATTAGTGTCACTAATGCTAGTAGCTGAAAAAATCATATTTGCCGGTTTGATTCGTTTCGCGCAGGATGCACGACAAAATACGTCGGAATGCTACGATCGAAAAACATGCATAAAAGTGAAAATCATTTTCATTGAATGCAGTAGCATGCCCGCCAGATCTCGTTGCACCGTCAAGCCCTAAGGAGCCCGCTTGTCCACGCCTGTCGAACCTCTGCGTTTGCTGCTGTTGGCCGATGAGCCGGAATGGGCTGCCTCGTTGCACGCGTGCATGCCTGCACTGGGTGGCAGCGCCGTGCTATTGACTGCGCCAAACTGGGAGGCGGTCGACAGTCTGTTCAGCCATGATCGCCAGGCCGTCGTGCTGGCAACGCCAGGCTTGCAGCCTGCCCCCAGGCGATGCGAGCTGCCGACCATCCTGCTGCTTGACCACGAGCCTGAGGCCGCGCCCAGCGCTGTCAGCGACTGGCTGGTGCGCGACCAGCTCAACGCCGATACCCTTCGCCGCTCACTGCGCCATGTGCGAGAGCGCGGGGTGCTGGTCGCCACCTTGCAGCGCCTTGCCGAGCAGGACCCGCTGACCGGCATCGCCAACCGCCAGGGCTTCCAGGCTTTGCTTAATGCACGCCTGGCCGAAAACGAAGGCCGTGGTGTCGCGCTTGGCCACCTGGACCTGGACAACTTCCGCCACGTCAACGACGCCCTGGGCCACCAGAGCGGTGACCGGTTGATCCTGCAGGTGGTGGCACGGCTGAAGCATCAGCTGGAGGCGGGCGACCAGCTGGCACGTCTGGGTAGCGATGAGTTCGCCCTGCTTATCGACACCCGTCGCGATGCCAATCGCGCCGAATGGATTGCCGAACGCATCGTCGAGGCCTTGGCCGAGCCCTACTGGATCGACGGCGAAAGCCTGCTGCTGGGCTGCAGCCTGGGCCTTGCACATGCTCGCGCGCAGAGCGGCGCCGATCCGCTGATGTGGCACGCGCACATCGCCATGCGTCAGGCCAAGGGCAGCCAAGGCTGCACCTTTCATGTGTTCAACGAACGCATCAACCGCAATGCCCGCAGCCTTGCCGACCTGGAAAGCGAGTTGCGCCGCGCCCTGCGCCGCGACGAGCTGGAACTGCACTATCAGCCCCGCCTGAACCTGGCTGACGGGCGCATTGTTGGCCTGGAGGCGCTGGTGCGCTGGCGCCATGCCGAGCGCGGGCTGCTGCCGCCCAGCGAGTTCGTGCCACTGGCCGAGCAGAGCGGCCTGATCGTGCCCTTGGGTTATTGGGTTATTTCCCGTGCCCTGCGTGACATGCAGGCGTTGTGCGAACGCGGCCTGGAGCCGCTGCACATGGCGGTCAACCTGAGTTTCCGCCAGTTCCAGGACAGCCAGCTACTGGCCACGTTGAGTCGCCTGATCCTCGAGCACGGTGTGGATGCCCGCTGGCTTGAGTTCGAGCTGACCGAGACGGCGGTGATGCGCCGCAACGAGGTGGTGCGCCAGACCATGGACGCGCTGGGCCGCCTGGGCGTGCGCTTCTCGCTCGATGATTTCGGCACCGGGTTTTCTTCGTTCGTGCACCTCAACAGCCTGCCGATCACCTTGCTCAAGGTGGACCGCAGTTTTGTTGCGGAAATGGAAATGCGTGAAGAGAACCGCAAGCTGGTACACGCCATGATCAACCTGGCGCACAACCTCAACCTCGAGGTGGTGGCCGAGGGTGTGGAGAGTGAAGAGCAACTGGCGTTGCTGCGCGGGTTTGGCTGCGACCAGGTGCAGGGTTTCCTGGTCAGCAAACCGCTACCGATAGGGGAATTGATGGCGTATTTGCTGCAGGCGCCCGGACGCCAGTTGGAGGCTGTCCTGTAGGAGCGGGTTTACCCGCGAAGAGGCCTCACGTCAGGCTGAAGCCGTCGCCTTCCCGGCAGCCCAAGCCTTCCCCAACAGCCGCTTCATCCGCCACTCAAAGCCAAAGGTCAGCGCCACCGCCGCACACGCCAGCCCCAGTGCCAGCCCCCACCAGATCCCTACTGCACCACCGCCCAGGGTAAAGGTGAACAACCAGGCGCTCGGCGCCCCCACCAGCCAGTAGCACACCAACCCGATCAGGAAGGTGGTCTTGGCATCTTTCAGGCCACGGATCGAGCCCATGGCAATCGTCTGCATGCCGTCGAACAGTTCGAACCATGCCGCCACCATCAATAACTGCACGGCCACCTGGAAGATCGCGGCAAAGGCCGGGTCATTACGGTCGATGAACAGCCCTACCAGCGCTTCGGGCAGCAGCAGGAACAGGGCGGCGAAGGCAAACATGATCATGGCCCCGAACCCGATGCCCACCCGGCCGGCGCTGCGCGCCGCCAGCAGGTTGCCAGCGCCGTAGTACAGGCCGACGCGCATGGTCACCGCATAGGACAAGCCCGTCGGCACCATGAATGCCGTGGACACGATCTGCAGGGCAATCTGGTGCGCCGCCAGCTCGGTGCTGCCCAGCACGCCCATGCACAGCGCGGCGAAGGCGAACAGGCCCACTTCCACCATGTAGGTACCGCCAATCGGCAGGCCCAGCCGCCACAGCTCGCGCAGGGCCGCCAGTGATGGGCGTGACAGGCCCTTGCGCAGCGGGTAGGCGGTATAGGCCGGATGCCAGCGGATATACAACGCCAAGGCAATGGCCATGCCCATCGACACCACTGCAGTGACCAGGCCGATACCCATCAGGCCCAGCTTGGGCAGGCCGAACATGCCTTCGATCAGTGCCACGTTGAACAGGTAGTTGAGCACCGTGCCGAACAAACTGATGACCATCACCGGGGTCGAGCGGCCCAGCGCGCTGGTGAAACCACGCAAGGCCATGAAGGTCAGATAGCCGGGCAGGGCCAGTGGCAGCAGGGTGAGAAATTCGGCGGCCGAGGCCACGTTCTCGGGCTTCTGCCCAAAAAGCAGCAGCACAGGTTCAAGATTCCACAGCACCAGCGCGGCGAACAGCGCCAAGGCCCAGGCCAGCCATAGGCCGTTCTGCGCCAGTCGGGTGGCTCCTTCGATGTCGTTGGCACCCTTGCGGATGGCCACCAGCGTGCCGACTGCGGCGATCACGCCCAGGCAGAAGATCGATACGAACGAATAGCTGGCTGCCCCCAGGCCACCACCCGCCAAAGCCTGAGGGCTGATGCGGGCCATCATCAGGGTGTCAGTCAGCACCATCAGCATGTGCGCCAACTGCGAGGCAATCAGCGGCCCGGCCAGGCGCAGCAAAGCCTTGAGTTCTGTGGTGGGCGCGACGTGCATGGGGGCAGTCCTTCATTCTGGGGTGATCAACGAAGGGCGATTCTGAGGCTTCGGTCAACTTTGCACAAAAGGATAAATGCGATAGTTGGCATGAGTTGAACTCATGTATATAGGGTTCTCGGAGATTTGCCTAACACGCCCATATTGCAGGTGCCTCATGCCACGCCAGCTACCACCGCTGTATGCCTTGCGCGCATTCGAAGCTGCCGCGCGGCTAAGTTCCTTCACCCGTGCAGGCGAAGAGCTTTCTATCACCCAAAGCGCCATTAGCCGGCATATCCGTACGCTGGAGGAGCATTTTGCTTGCCGCCTGTTCGTGCGCAGTGGCCGCAGCCTGCAACTTACCGAAGCGGGGCGGGTACTGCTGCCGGGCGTGCGCGAGGGTTTCGCGGCGTTTGAGCGGGCCTGTGAAACCTTGTGTGGTGAAGACGACATACTGCGTATGAAAGCCCCCTCGACCCTGACCATGCGCTGGTTGCTGGCGTGCCTTAGCCGCTTTCGGCATCTGCAGCCGGGCAATGAGGTGCAGCTGACCAGCGCCTGGATGGATGTCGACCATGTGGATTTCAACCAGGAGCCGTTCGATTGCGCTGTGTTGCTCAGCGACGGGGTATTCCCGCCGGAGTGGGAGGTGCGCAAGCTGTTCCCTGAGCTGTTGATCCCGGTCGGCGCGCCGGACCTGCTCGACGAGGAGCCCTGGGATGTGTGCAGGCTGGCCTCTGTCGAACTGCTGCACCCCACGGTGGACAAGCGTGACTGGCGGGAATGGCTGGAGCGTATGGGGCTTGGCGACCAGGTGTCGCTCAAGGGCGGCCAGGTGTTCGATACCCTGGAGCTGGGCATGATTGCCGCGGCGCGGGGCTACGGGATATCCATGGGCGACCTGCTGATGGTGGCCGAAGATGTGGCGCAGAAGCGCTTGAGCCTGCCATGGCCGACGGCGGTGCCCAGCGGCATGGATTACTATCTGGTATGGCCGCGCACTCGCCCGAGTGGCGAGCGTTTGCGGCGCTTGAGTGCGTTTCTGGAAGACGAGGTGGCGGCGATGGATTTGCCGGATGTGGAAATCCTGCCGCGCCTTTGATCACCTGTACCAGCCTCTTCGCGGGCTCGCCCGCGAAGAGACCGGTACAGATTTACATCGAGCCCAGGTTCAATGCCTGTGCACAGGCCTGCAGCGACCGGCGCTCGCTTTGCGCATACAGCGCCAGCTCATCCTGTACCTGCAACCCCAACGCCGCTTCGAACGCTTCGCGGTTGGCGTTGCTGCCGTATTCGGCCTGCGCATCGTCACCCAGGTTGGACTGGAAGATCCCCGCCGCACTCACTGGCAGGAAGTCCTCGTACACCAGCGCCTCGAAGTGCACGTGGCCCGCGTCGATCAAGCCTTGCAGAGTGGTCGGGCGGCCTTCCTGATCGCGTGCGGCCAGGCCTTTCTCGGTGGCGAAGTAGCGGAAATATGCAAGGCCTTGTTCGCGCATCTGCGCCAGGTCATCCGGGAATTCGGCAAAGTTTGCCTGCAGCAGCGCCATGTAACGCTCGGCATTGGCTTCGGCCGGAGCGCCGCCCAGCGCAGCGCGGGTAGCGTCGAGCAACTTGTCGTAAAGCTGGCGACCTTTCGGCGTCAGCGCCGCGCCACGTTGCTCGATTTCGCCAAAGCGCGCGGTGTGGCTGCCTTCGCGGCCTTGCTGGTCGCGGAAGGCGACCGTTTCCTGCAGGGCCTTGAAGCTGGTCTGGCGCAGCAGGATCGGGTGGCGCCGTGTGGGTGGGCCTTCAACCACGGCCTTCGGCGGAATGCCCTTGGCAGGCATGCCGAGCTGGATTGCATCGATATCCAGAGTACGCGGGGTCAGGTGGTTGATGTGCGGGCCCTTGAAGGCCACCACATCGGCGATCAGGCGGTGTTGGTCGTGCAGCTGCTGGTATTGCTCGGCAGTGACGGTAGCGTCCTGGTGCCAGCGGAAGGTGTGCAGCGCTTCCTGCACGAACGTCTCTGCATCCGCGGCGTCAAGGCCACCCTCGCGCTCACACTGGGCGATCAGTTCGAGGGCACGGGATGTGAAGATCTGGCGCTTGGCCAGGATGCCCTGTGCCAGCTCGCGCAACTGCGGGTTGTCGATCAGCTCCAGGCGCAGCAGCGAGGTAAACACACGGAACGGGCTGACATGCAGCGATTGCTCGTGCACCGCGCGGAAGGCAGTGGAATGCACCGGTACGCCAGCGGAGCTGAGGTCATAGTAGCCGACCGGCTGCATGCCCATGACGGCGAACAGGCGGGCGATGGTGGCCAGTTCTTCGGCGGTGCCGACGCGGATGGCGCCGTGACGTTCCTGGTCCAGGCGCTCGATTTCGCCGGTCCAGCGCAGGGCCTCGGCCACTTCGGGTTGCTGGGCCATCACCTGCTGGTTGATTTCGCTCACCAGCTCCAGCAGCGTGCCGTACAGCGGCACTTCCTGTTTGTACATGAGCGACATGGCGGCAGAGAACTGCGCGCGGATGCTGTCTGGGCTGACGAAATCGTTGGCGGGCATCGCTAGCTTCCTGGTTGGGTTCGGACGCTTACATGAAAGCTGGGAATGCACTTTGCTCACAAGCGAAAAAAAGTGAGTGTGTCATTCCTTTTTTGATCGACCTCGACGGCCCTTTCGCGGCTAAAGCCGCTCCTACAGGGACCGTGCAAGGTTGGGGGCTTGCGCAGGGCCCCGTAGGAGCGGCTTTAGCCGCGAAGAGGCCCTCAAGCCTGGAGCTGTTCGTGGATCCACTCCACCAGCGCCCGCACCTTGGGCACCTCCGCCGCATGCTCGGCATACGCCAGGTAATGCGCCCCGGCACTGCGCATCGCATGGTTCCACGGCACCACCAGGCTACCGTCGGCCAGTTCCTTCGCCGCCAGGTAGCGCGGCACCAGCGCTACCCCGCACCCGGCCTGTGCTGCGCTCAATGCCATATAGAACGTATCGAAGCGCGGCCCGTGGTAGGCGCTGACGCTCTGCAGGTCCTGCTCCAGGAACCACTCATGCCAGGCCTCCGGCCGCGAGGTGCTTTGCAGCAGCACCAGTTCGGCCAGCTCCTCGGCACCGGCCAGCTTGCGCCCGGCCAGCAGCTCTGGTGCACACACCGGCACCACCTCTTCGCGGAACAACTCCACGCAAGTGGCCCCCGGCCAAGTGCCCTGGCCATAGAAGAACACCACATCAGCCGAGCCTTGCAGCAGGGCGAACGGCTCCATCTCGTTGCGAATGTCCAGGTGGATATTGCCGTGCCGTTTGCCAAAACCTTTCAGATGCGGGATCAACCAGCGCACGCCAAAACTCGGTTGAGTGGCTACTTTCAGTATCTCGGTCTGTTCGCCGTAGGTGAGCACATAGCGGCTGGACATATCCACCTGGGTGAGGATCTTGTTGACCTCCGCCAGGTACAGGCTGCCGGCCGGGGTAAGCTGCAAGCGCCGGCGGATGCGCAGGAACAGGTGGTGGCGCAGCATGTCTTCCAGCTGCGCCACCTGCTTGCTGACCGCGCTCTGGGTCAGGTGCAGTTCTTCGGCGGCACGGGTAAAACTCAGATGGCGGGCTGCAGCTTCAAAGCACTGCAGGGCGGTCATGGAGGGTACCAGGCGTTTTGACATAGCGGTCTCTGCGGCTCAAATCATTACCTGACGGAATGATATGCGGAATAAAGGTCGTTTGTTGTACCTATGTGATCGGATTAATACTGATCCACATCATTTTTCCACCCCATCACCGATGTAGGAGATGCACAAATGGTTGCTGGATTGCTCGAGCGCCTTGGCGTTGCCGCCGAGGCTTACACCCAGGGCGACTACCCTGTTCACACGCCGATCGACGGCAGCCAGATCGCCTCGGTGAAACTGCTCGGCAAGGCCGAGACCATCGCCCGCATCGATCAGGCCCAGAGCGCCTTCGAAGCCTGGCGCAGTGTGCCGGCTCCGCGCCGTGGCGAACTGGTGCGCCTGTTCGGCGAAGTGCTGCGTGAGCACAAGGCCGACCTCGGCGAGCTGGTCTCGATCGAAGCCGGCAAGATCACCCAGGAAGGCCTGGGCGAAGTGCAGGAAATGATCGATATCTGCGACTTCGCCGTTGGCCTGTCGCGCCAGCTGTACGGCCTGACCATCGCTTCCGAGCGCCCGGGCCACCACATGCGTGAAACCTGGCACCCGCTGGGTGTGGTCGGCGTGATCAGCGCCTTCAACTTCCCGGTTGCCGTGTGGGCCTGGAACACCGCCCTGGCCCTGGTGGCCGGCAACTCGGTGGTATGGAAACCGTCCGAGAAGACTCCGCTGACCGCCCTGGCCTGCCAGGCGCTGTTCGAAAAAGCCCTGAAAGCCTTCGGCGATGCTCCGGCTGGCTTGGCACAACTGGTGATCGGCGGCCGTGAAGCTGGCGAAGCCATGGTCGACGACCCGCGCGTACCGCTGGTCAGCGCCACCGGCAGCACCCGCATGGGTCGCGAAGTCGGCCCACGCGTTGCTGCCCGCTTCGGCCGCAGCATCCTGGAACTGGGCGGCAACAACGCCATGATCCTGGCCCCGAGCGCCGACCTGGACCTGGCCGTGCGCGGCATCCTGTTCTCGGCTGTCGGCACTGCCGGCCAGCGTTGCACCACCCTGCGCCGCCTGATCGTGCATCGTTCGATCAAGGACGAAGTGGTTGCCCGCGTCAAAGCCGCCTACGGCAAAGTGCGTATCGGCGACCCACGTAAAGACAACCTGGTCGGCCCGCTGATCGACAAGCAGTCGTTCGACGCCATGCAGGGTGCACTGGCCAAGGCCCGCGACGAAGGTGGTCAGGTATTTGGTGGCGAGCGTCAGCTGGCCGACCAGTACCCGAACGCCTACTACGTTTCGCCAGCCATTGCTGAAATGCCGGCTCAAAGTGACGTGGTGCGCCACGAAACCTTCGCACCGATCCTGTACGTGCTGGCCTACGACGACTTCGAGGAGGCCCTGCGCCTGAACAACGAAGTGCCACAAGGCCTGTCGTCGTGCATTTTCACCACCGACATCCGTGAAGCCGAGCGCTTCCAGAGCGCCTCGGGCAGCGACTGCGGCATCGCCAACGTCAACATCGGTACCAGCGGCGCCGAGATTGGCGGTGCGTTTGGTGGCGAGAAGGAAACCGGCGGTGGCCGTGAGTCGGGCTCGGATGCCTGGAAAGGCTACATGCGTCGCCAGACCAACACCGTGAACTACTCGCGCGAGCTGCCGCTGGCGCAGGGTATCGTGTTCGACTGATGTATTGATGCTGCATGGCCGGGGGCCTGGCCCCCGGTTCGCGGGTAGACCCGCTCCTACAGGGTTCGTCCAAGCGACACCGACCCCTGTAGGAGCGGGTTTACCCGCGAAAGGGCCGCCCTGCGGCCCCAACAAGAACAAATTGCTGGAGCCGGCCATGTCCGAACTGCGTCAACAATGCTTGTGGGAACACGTCAGCAAACCGACCGTCGCCGCCCAGGCCCTGGCCGGTGAGCACAAGGCCGATGTCTGTGTGATCGGCGGCGGCATTACCGGCCTGTCGGCGGCCATCCACCTGCTCGAACAGGGCAAGTCGGTGATCGTGCTGGAGGCCTGGAAGATCGGCCACGGTGGCTCCGGGCGCAACGTCGGCCTGGTCAACGCCGGTACCTGGATCCGCCCCGACGACGTCGAGGCCACCCTTGGCCAGAAGCAAGGCAGCCGCCTGAACAAGGTGCTTGGCGAAGCCCCGGCTGAAGTGTTCGCCATGATCGAGCGCCTTGGCATCGACTGCCAGGCCCAGCACAAAGGCACGCTGCACATGGCGCACAACGCCACCGGTATCGCCGACCTCGAAGCGCGTCACGAACAATGGCGCCGCCGAGGTGCCGACGTCGAGCTGCTGACCGGTGCCCAGTGCCAGGAATACTGCGGTACCGACAAGATTTCCGCTGCGCTGCTTGATCGCCGTGCCGGCACCATCAACCCCATGGGCTACACCCAGGGCCTGGCGGCTGCCGTGGCGCGCCTGGGCGGCAAGATTTTCCAGCAGTCTTCGGTCGAAGGCCTGGAGCGTGAAGGTGATGGCTGGCGGGTGAAGACTGCGCGTGGCGCTGTGCGCGCCGAAAAAGTGGTGATTTCCACCGGCGCCTACACCGAAGGCGACTGGAGCAACCTGCAGAAGCAGTTCTTCCGCGGCTATTACTATCAGGTAGCCTCCAAGCCGCTGCAGGGCATCGCAGCCGACAAGGTGCTGCCACATGGACAAGGTTCGTGGGACACCCGCACCGTGCTCAGCAGCATCCGCCGTGATGATCAGGGCCGCCTGCTGCTCGGCAGCCTGGGCCGGGTCGACAACAAGCCAGCCTGGTTCGTGCGCAGCTGGGCCGATCGCATCCAGAGCCACTATTACCCGGAGCTGGGCAAGGTCGAGTGGGAAATGCACTGGACTGGCTGCATCGACTTCACGCCTGACCACCTGATGCGCCTGTTCGAGCCGGCGCCTGGGTTGGTGGCGGTGACCGGGTACAACGGGCGCGGTAATACCACCGGCACCGTGATCGGGCGTGCGTTTGCCGAGTTCCTGCTCAAGGGCGAGGCGGACAGCCTGCCGATTCCGTTTTCGCCGATGAGCGGTGTGAGCGCGCCTTCGCTGCGGACCGCGTTCTATGAGTCTGGCTTCTCGCTGTACCACGCGGGGCAGTGCCTGAGGGTTGTGTTGTAAGTACTGGCCTCTTCGCGGGTAAACCCGCTCCTACAAATTGTTCACCGCCTGAGAGGGCTGTGGTGAACCTGTAGGAGCGGGTTTACCCGCGAAGAGGCCAGCACAGGCTTACTTGTGCAGCCAGCTGAGGAAGCCACCTTTCTTGATCAGGGCCGGCTTCTGCAACAACAACGACTCCCGGCTCTGCCGCCGGAACCGCTGCAATTTGCTCAACGCCGTCTGCACTTCGCCACGCTGCTGCAAACAGCTCTTCACCTGTTCCTTGTCGATCCGGTACAGCACGCAACTGGTCAGCGTGCGGAATTCGGCCAGCGAATCTTCTTCGTCGATGATCCCCTCGATCCCCAGCACCTCACCCGGCCCCATGCGCCCGGCTTCCAACAGTTTGTCTCCGTCGCGCACCGAGGCCGATACCACACCGCTGCCAATCACCAGCAGATGATCGGAATGCTCGCCCACCCCCAGGATCACCTGGTCCGCCAGGTACTCGACTGCAGTCATGCGCTGGCTCAACGCATCGCGCTCTTCGTCACTTAGCGAGCGGAACACTCGAACCTCATCCAGCACCTCGCGCTGGCGGCTGCGCGGCGGCACGGCCAGGTCGACGTTCCACATCACCCCGCTGGCCTCCAGGTGCCGGTGCGCCAGGTCGAACAGCTGGTTGCGTGCATCGCCCTTGACGCCCGCATCGGCCACAAAGCCGCTGGCCTCGTACTCCACCGACTCCAGTGTCGAGGCCTTTACCGTCACCTTCGGCTTCGGGGTTGCAAGGATGGCACTGACGCCCTGCAAGGCTTTTTCCAGCGCATCGAACACGCGCTTGGGTCGCACCTTGGCCGGGACCACCACGCTGATCGATACCCCGTGCACATCGGCCGGGCGACTGTGGTTGAGCAGCCGCGCCTTGGCCGCTACCGAGTTGGGGATCACCGCCAGGCTGCCGGTACCGGTCAGCAGGCGCGTGGCGCGCCAGTCGATATCGAGGACCTTGCCTTCGGTGCCGTCGATGGAGATTGAGTCGCCAATCTGATAGGGCCGCGTGGTGTTCAGCACGATGCCGCTGAAGACATCAGCCAGTGTGCTCTGCAGCGCCAGGCCGATGACGATGGCCATTACCCCGGAGGTGGCCAGCAGGCCCTTCACCGGCAGTTGCAGCACATAACCTGCGGCCGCGACCACGGCGGCGAGGAAGATCAACGCCCCCAGCACATCCTGCAGCAAGCGCCCGCCATGGCTGCCACGGGCCACCAGCAACAGGCCGAATACCACGGTTACCGTGCGCGCACCGAACAGCCACCAGCCGATGGCCAATACCGTGGCCATCAGGTTGCGCGAGACATCGTCGGGCCACGGCGGTGGTTGCAGCGGGCTCATGCCGGCGGCCATCAGCACTGAGCTGAACAGCAGGAAGATCACCAGGCGCGCGCTGATGCGCCAGGCATGACGCTGAATGGGGATCAGTTGCCAAAGCACGAGGTCGAGCAGGATCAGGGCGCAACCGAGCAACAACGGGGACGACTGGATGAACGCCAGCATGGTGGTCTCGGGGGTGAGGGGAGGGCTGTGGGTAGTAATAGAGCAGGTTTGCCGGGCAGGCAATGCAAGCCTGTGCTGGCCCCTTCGCGGGCTTGCCCGCTCCCACAGGTAAAGCGCTGATTTTGAATCTTGTGCGATCCCTGTGGGAGCGGGCGAGTCCGCGAAGAGGCCAGCAAAACCAACGCCAACCTATCGTTCCTAAAACAGAACGCTAAAGCCAAAAACCGCTATCTACCGCTCCAAAGGTGATGGTTTTAATCTTCTCCCATCAACGCGAAACACCCAACTTACTGAACATCAAAACCCTTAGGAGCTACCCCCATGACCAACTTCAAATACAACCGCCTGAACAAAGACGACGCCGCCGTACTGCTGGTCGATCACCAGGCTGGCCTGCTGTCCCTGGTCCGCGACATCGAGCCGGACGCGTTCAAGAACAACGTGCTGGCCCTGGCCGACCTGGCCAAGTTCTTCAACCTGCCGACCATCCTCACCACCAGCTTCGAGCAAGGCCCCAACGGCCCACTGGTGCCAGAACTGAAAGCCCTGTTCCCGGACGCCCCGTACATTGCCCGCCCTGGCCAGATCAACGCCTGGGACAACGAAGACTTCGTCAAGGCCGTGAAGGCCACTGGCAAGAAGCAACTGATCATCGCCGGCGTTGTGACTGAAGTGTGCGTAGCTTTCCCGGCCCTGTCTGCCTTGGAAGAAGAGTTCGACGTGTTCGTGGTCACTGATGCCTCCGGTACCTTCAACGCCATGACCCGCGACGCCGCCCACGACCGCATGAGCCAGGCGGGTGCGCAATTGATGACCTGGTTCGGCGTGGCCTGCGAGCTGCACCGCGACTGGCGCAACGACATCGAAGGCCTGGCCGCGCTGTGCTCCAACCACATCCCGGACTACCGCAACCTGATGACCAGCTACAACGCCTTCAACGCCAACAAGTAAGCCCAATCGCCGCGGGCACCGCCAATCGGTGCTCGCCCAGGGCAGCACACCTATCCAATCCAGCGCCCGTCCGCCGTTGCACAGTGGATGCGGGCAAGCTCATCCCAAGGAACGCCGATGAACACCGCACTCCATGACAACCGCGAAGTGGTGACCGTATGCCTGCAACACAAGGTGCTTGATGGCTCGCCGGGCACCCCGGCAGCGCAACCGCCGCGCTGGAAGCAAGCACTGCTGACCTACCTGGTGATCTGCCCGATGACCATGGTCATCCCGCAACTGCTGGCGCCGCTGTTTGCGCGCTTTCCGCAGCTGGGCGGCGTGATCACCGGCAACCTGATCGTCAACCTGTTCGTCATCCTGCCTGTGGTGTTCTACATCATGCCTTGGGTAACCCACCGCTGCGCCAACTGGCTGCGCGGCTGAGCCGACGCCTTCATCTCGACACTTTCAAGGAGATACCGCTATGAGCACGTTCGTTACCCGCGATGGCACTTCGATCTATTTCAAGGACTGGGGCAGCGGCAAGCCCGTGCTGTTCAGCCACGGCTGGCCGCTGGATGCCGACATGTGGGATTCGCAGATGGAGTTCCTGGCCAGCCGCGGTTACCGCGCCATCGCCTTCGATCGCCGGGGTTTCGGCCGCTCGAGCCAGCCGTGGAACGGTTACGACTACGACACCTTCGCCGATGACATTGCCCAGCTGATCGAGCACCTCGACCTGCGCGACGTCACCCTGGTGGGCTTCTCGATGGGGGGCGGTGATGTCAGCCGCTACATCGCCCGCCACGGCAGCGAGCGGGTGGCCGGGCTGGTGTTGCTGGGCGCGGTGACGCCAGTGTTCGGCAAGCGTGACGATAATCCTGACGGTGTCGACCTGTCGGTGTTCGAGGGCATCCGGGCCGGCCTGCGTGCCGACCGCGCGCAGTTCATCGCCGATTTCGCCACGCCGTTCTACGGCCTGAACCATGGGCAGCAGGTGTCCCAGGGTGTGCAGACGCAGACTTTGAACATTGCGCTGATGGCGTCGATCAAGGGCACCCTGGATTGTGTAACGGCCTTCTCGGAGACCGATTTCCGTCCCGACATGGCCAAGGTCGATGTGCCGACATTGGTGATCCATGGCGATGACGACCAGATCGTACCGTTCGAGACCACCGGCAAGCAGGCCGCGGAGCTGATTCGCGGCGCCGAGCTGAAGGTGTATGCCGGGGCGCCGCACGGTTTTGCGGTGACCCATGCGCAGCAACTGAATGAGGACCTGCTGGCGTTCCTTCAGCGGTAATTGTGGGAAACATTCGCGGGTGAACCCGCTCCTACAGACGTTGTAGGAGCGGGTTTACCCGCGAAGAGGCCGGCCCAGGCAGCAAAAAGCTTAACCAGGGCTAACCTTCTTCAACCCACCGCACATCCATCCAAGCCCAGGCCTTGCATCAACCGGCATGCTTCGCAGTCCCCCTGCCGGCCCCTAGTCGGAGAAGCCCATGTCCCAGGATCGCAACGACAAGACCCGTCGCCAGTTCCTCGCCACCAGCACTGTGCTCGGTGCCGCTGGCGCGCTCTGGTCCGCATTACCTTTTACCGGCCATGCCGGTTCCGCTCACGCATCCACGCAAGGAGGTTCCATGACCGCCGACCTGATTCTGTTCAACGGCAAACTGCACACCGTTGACCGCGAGAAGCCCACCGCGACCGCCGTCGCCATCAAGGACGGCCGCTTCATCGCCGTGGGCAGTGACGCCGAGGCCATGGCCCACAAGGGTGCCGCCTCGCAGATCATCGACCTCAAGCAGCGCACGGTGATCCCGGGCCTCAATGACTCGCACCTGCACCTGATCCGTGGCGGTCTGAACTACAACCTCGAGCTGCGTTGGGAAGGGGTGCCTTCAGTGGCCGATGCCCTGCGCATGCTCAAGGACCAGGCTGCGCGCACGCCTACCCCGCAGTGGGTGCGCGTGGTCGGTGGCTGGAACGAGTTCCAGTTCGCCGAAAAGCGCATGCCCACCCTTGAAGAAATCAACCAGGCCGCACCCGACACCCCGGTGTTCCTGCTGCACCTGTACGACCGCGCGCTGCTCAACCGCGCCGCGCTCAAGGCCGTCGGCTACACCAAGGACACGCCGAACCCGCCGGGTGGCGAGATCCAGCGCGACAAGTTCGGTAACCCGACCGGCATGCTGATCGCCCGCCCGAACGCGATGATCCTCTACGCCACGCTGGCCAAGGGGCCTAAGTTGCCGCTGGAGTATCAGGTCAACTCCACTCGCCAGTTCATGCGTGAGCTCAACCGGCTGGGCCTGACCAGCGCCATCGACGCCGGTGGCGGCTACCAGAACTTCCCTGACGACTACTCCGTGATTCAGGAGCTGGCCGACAACAATCAGCTGACCGTACGCATCGCCTACAACCTGTTCACCCAGAAGCCCAAGGAAGAACTGGACGACTTCAAGAAGTGGACCTCCAGCGTCAAGCTGCACAGCGGTACCGACTTCTTGCGCCACAATGGCGCTGGCGAAATGCTGGTGTTCTCTGCCGCCGACTTCGAGGACTTCCTCGAGCCGCGCCCGGACCTGCCGCAGACCATGGAAGAAGAATTGGAGCCGGTGGTGCGCCACCTGGTCGAGCAGCGCTGGCCATTCCGCCTGCACGCCACCTATAACGAATCGATCACGCGCATGCTCGACGTGTTCGAGAAGGTCAACCGCGACATCCCATTCAACGGCCTGCCCTGGTTCTTCGACCACGCCGAAACCATCACCCCGCAGAATATCGAACGCGTGCGTGCGCTGGGCGGTGGTATTGCCATCCAGGACCGCATGGCCTTCCAGGGTGAGTACTTCGTCGACCGCTACGGCGCCAAGGCCGCCGAGCAGACCCCGCCGATCAAACGCATGCTCGAGATGGGCGTGCCGGTGGGCGCGGGTACCGATGCCACTCGGGTGTCCAGCTACAACCCATGGACCTCACTGTACTGGCTGGTCAGCGGCAAGACGGTCGGTGGCATGGAGCTGTACCCGGAAGGCCTGAGCCGTGACACCGCGCTGCAACTGTTCACCCAGGGCAGCGCCTGGTTCTCCAGCGAGCAAGGCAAGAAGGGCCAGATCAAGGTGGGCCAGCTGGCTGACCTGGCAGCGTTGTCGCTCGACTTCTTCAGTGTCGATGAAGAGGCGATCAAGGGTATCGAGTCGGTGCTGACCATCGTTGATGGCAAGGTGGTGTACGGTGCTGGCGAGTTCGACAAGCTTGGCCCTCCGCAGGTGCCGGTGTTGCCAGAGTGGTCGCCGGTGACCAAGGTGCCTGGGCACTGGCGCGTTGGTACGCCATCGTTGGCAGCCGCTGTGCACCAGTGCTCGGGGCCGTGCGGGGTGCATGCACACAGCCACGACAAGGCGCGTAAGTCGAGTGTTCCGGTCAATGACTTCCAGGGCTTCTGGGGTGCGCTGGGCTGTTCGTGCTTCGCTTTCTAAGGTGAGCTGATGTGAAGAACGGGGGCCAATAACTGGCCCCTTTTTTTGTGTCTTCAGTGCCGGCCCTTTCGCGGGTGAACCCGCTCCTACGGGGGGCTTTGTGGTCCTTTCGCGGGTAAACCCGCTCCTACGGGCGGGTTTACCCGCGAAAGGGCCGCAAAGGCCAGCATCAATGGTGAGCCTTATGCTCCCCGCCAGCCAACAAATGCCGAATCCGCACTTCAACCCCATCAGTCTGCAGCATCCTGACCCGCGCCTCGATCTTCAGTTCACCACGGGTCACCCGGTGGTGATGCCGCAGATGCTCCAGCCACGATTCCTCGAAGAAGAACTCCAGCCACAACGCCGGATCAGCACTGTCCCGCATCAACCCCCACGACAATGCGCCATTGCGCTTGCGCATCGCTTCCAGCTCCCGTGCCGCTTGCTGGAAGGCCTCGGCCTTGGTGGGGGCGATGTGGTACTCGACGGTGACCATCACCGGTCCGACTTCCTTGTCCATGTCATCGCTCAATACCGGCACCGGCCAATGCAGCGACGGCGTCAGCTCCTCTGCCTCGGTTTCCGGCAGCGCCACCTTGCAGGTCAGCAAGGTACCCAGCGCCAGGCCGCCTGCGGCCACCAGCAGGCTGAAGGTGAGCGTTGCATGGCTGGCCAGCGTGCCCCACAGCAGGCCGCCACAGGCCATGGCACCGAAGAAAATCAGAATGTATACCGACAAAGCCCGCGCCCTTACCCAGGCTGGCACCGAAGTCTGCGCAGCCACTTGCAGGTTGGACAGCACCGCGATCCACGCCGCGCCGCTGAGCAGCATCGCGGGCAGCAGCGCATAAAAGTTGCGCACCAGCGCCAGGGCCAGCAGGAACAGGGCATACAGCAGGCTGGCCAGTAACACCAGGCGGTCACGGCTGATGCGCTCACGCAGACGCGGCAGCAAGGTGGCACCCGCCACTGCGCCAATACCGATGGCCGCCAGCAGCAGGCCGAAGTCCGCTGCAGTGCCGTGCATCTCGCCACGCACGATCAGTGGCAGCAGCGAAGTGCCGGCGCTGGCGCAGAAAAAGAACGCCAACGCGCGCAGCATCACGGCCTGCAAAGGCTTGGCGCTGCGGGCAAAGCGCAGCCCAGTGCGCATGGCGCCAACGAAGCGTTCGGCCGGCAGCAGTGGTTCCTTCACCTCACGCTTCCACAGGTACAACACCAGGATCACACCCGCGAACGAGATGGCATTCAGGGCAAAGGTCAGCCACGGGCCGACCATGCTCACCACCACCCCCGCCAGTGCCGGGCCGATGGCCCGTGACACGTTGATGCCGACACTGGAAAGCGCCACCGCGTTGGCCAGGTCCTCCTTGCCCACCAGTTCCGGTGTCAGTGCGCTCCACGCCGGCATCATCAGCGCTGTACCAATGCCCAGTGCCAGGGTCAGCACCAGCAACAAGGTGACGTTCATCATCCCGAGCAAGGTCAGGGCCGCCAGCACAACCGCTACGCAAGACATCCACAGTTGCACCAGCAACAGGTAGCGGCGTTTGTCGACGATGTCCGCCGCTGCGCCGGCCGGCAGGGCCAGGAAGAACATCGGCAGCGAGCCGGCTACCTGGATCAACGCCACGTGCAGCGGGCTGGCCGACAGCGTGGTCATCAGCCAGCCGGCGCCTACCTCGTGCATCCAGGTGCCGATGTTGGAGGCGATGGTGGCGATCCACAGCATGCGGAAGGTGGTGTTACGCAACGGGCTCCAGGCACCTGAAGGGGATGTGCTCATGTCAGAAGCTGCCTTTGAGTGGGTATTCGATGATCAGGTAGATGCGGTCGATATCATCGCCCGCCTGGGCCTGGTTGGCGCGGTGACTGACGTGGGAGAGCGACAGGCTCAGGTCCCTGGCAGCCCCCGACTGCACCACGTATTTCAGGTCGATGTCGCGCTCCCAGTGCTTGCCGCCGTCGCCGTACTGGTTCACATAGGCGCCGCCCGCAGGCGCATGGCTGCCGTCGATGCCGCGGCCGCTGACATAGCGGCCCATCAGGCTCAGGCCAGGTGCGCCGAGGGTGGCGAAGTTCAGGTCATAGCGCAGTTGCCACGAGTGCTCGCCAGGGCCGTTGAAGTCGGCGTACTTGATCGCGTTGGCCAGGTAGATGGAGTCGCCGCCGACGAAGTCGAACGGGGTGTCGCCCTCGACCTTCTGGTAGGCCAGGCTCAGCGCCTGGGCGCCGAAGCTGTACTTGGCCAGCAGGCTATAGGCGAGGGTGTCGATCGCCCCGGCGCTGGCGTTGCCGGTGTCGTGGGTTTTGTACAGGTTGCCGTCCAGGCGCCAGTTGCCCTCGGCCAGGTTCAGGTTGAGATAGGTCTGGCGCCAGGTGTTTTCCAGCTGTCCGGCATACAGTGCGGCGCCGAACGGCCCGTTGGGCGCGAAGGTGGCACCGGCCAGGCTGATGGCCCGGTTGTGGGTGGTCGCGCCGTAGCCGCTGAAATCGTCGTGGGTGGAGCTGTTGTCCTGGTTGTTGAAGGCAGTAAAACGCCCGGCCTGCAGGCGCCAGTCGGGCTGGTCGGTGTTTTCCACCCACCAGCCGGTGGCGTATTCCGGGTGCAGGCGTTTGTCTCCGGTGTCGAACACCGGTGTTTCCACCATCATCTCGCCATAGCGCAGTTGGGTGTTGCCTAACTGCATTTTGAGCGCGGCACCGGCGCTGGAGTACTCGGACTCGGCGCGGCCATCGCTGTCGCGTGGCAGCAGGCCGGTGCCGCTATGGCCGCGGCCGCCATCGAGCTTGAGGCCAAGAAAGCCATGTGCATCGATGCCGACGCCGACAGTGCCTTCGGTGAAGCCGGAACGCACCTCGCCGATGAAGCCTTGGGCCCATTCCTGGCGGTAGTTCTGGCCGCTGCCGGAGGGCGAGCGGAAGTCACTGTGCAGAAAATAGTTGCGGCTGAGCAGCGACCAGCCGGGCGCTTCGGCGTGGCTCAGCGCCGGCCAGAGGGCGAGGGTGGCGAGCAGGACGCGGCCTGGTCCGTGTGTGGCGCGGATCATGAGGGGCTCCGGGGGATGATCCGGGAGTGTGGAAGAAGAGTAGACCGAAGGTCTTGTAAGGGTGTGCTGGGTGGGTATTTGCATTACCTGTACCGGCCCTTTCGCGGCTAAAGCCGCTCCTACAGGGCCACCACCGGCCCCGAGCCTTGTGCAATACCTGCGGGAGCGGGCATACCCGCGAAGAGGCCGGCTCAGCCAGCCGGGCACTCACGCCATGTCGCTGATGGCGAACTCCTCAGCCAGATGATCGATCAGCGCTCGCACCGAAGGCAGCAACCCACGTCGCGATGGGAAGATCGCATGCACGATGCCGCAACGCGGGTGCCAGTCCGGAATCAGCTCAACCAGACGTCCCGCCGCCAGGTCCTCACGCACCGCCACCCGCGGCAAGTGTGCGATCCCCACTCCGGCTACCACGAAGTGGCGCAAGGCAAACAGGTCATCAGTCACCATGCGTGGTGTATGCGGGATGACGATGCTGCGGCTGTTGTCTTCACCCTGGAACAGTTCCCACTGGTACTCGCGCTGGGCACTGCCCCAATGCACGCTGGGTAGTGTGCCCAGCAGCTGTGGGTCAAACCCTTTGGGCAGTTGCGCCAGGTATTGAGGCTGGCCGACCAGGCACTGGGTGCTGTTGCTCAGCACCTTCATCACCATGTCAGTGTTCTCCAGTGGCGGAAAGCGCACCCGCAGGGCGATGTCGAAGCCCTCGTGCAACAGGTCGACACGGCGGTTGGTACTTTCGATGAACAGCTCCACCTGCGGGTACTTGAGCATGTAGCGGGTCAGCATCGGCCCGACCCAGGAGTTGAGCAGGGTGGTCGGGCAGCTGATGCGTACCAAGCCGCGCGGTTCGCTGCGGTTGCGCTCGATGATTTCCGCCGCGCCCTCGGCCTCCACGCGCATGGCCAGGCAGCGGTTGTAATAGGCCTGGCCGATTTCGGTCAGCGAGCAGTGACGGCTTGTGCGGTTCAACAGCCGCACACCCAGGCGGTCTTCAAGGTCGGCGATTCGCCGGCTGAGCTTCGACTTGGGCATGTCCAGCGCCCGCCCGGCCGGGGCGAAGCCGCCATGTTCGACGACCTGGGTGAAGTAGTAGAGGGAGTTGAGGTCTTCCAATGATCGGTCTCCGGGTATTTGGTTGCCTGTACCGGCCTCTTCGCTTGTAGGAGCGGCTTTAGCCGCGAAGAGGGCCGGCACAGCCCCCTACAAATCCATCGTTCATAAATCAGAACGCTAAAGCCAGATTCTGCTAACTACCGCCGCAAAGGTGATGATTTTAATCTGTGCCCATCAACGCGAAACACCCCGGATTGCTGAAAAATTCATAACCCTTAGGAGCACAGACCATGAGCAAATTCACCTACAACCGCCTGAACAAAGACGACGCTGCCGTACTGCTGGTCGACCACCAGGCTGGCCTGCTGTCGCTGGTGCGCGATATCGAGCCGGACAAGTTCAAGAACAACGTGCTGGCGCTGGCTGACCTGGCCAAGTTCTTCAACCTGCCGACCATCCTCACCACCAGCTTCGAGCAAGGCCCCAACGGCCCGCTGGTGCCGGAACTGAAAGCCCTGTTCCCGGACGCGCCGTACATTGCCCGCCCTGGCCAGATCAACGCCTGGGACAACGAGGACTTCGTCAAGGCGGTGAAGGCGACCGGCAAGAAGCAGCTGATCATTGCAGGTGTTGTGACCGAGGTTTGCGTGGCGTTCCCGGCGCTGGCGGCCTTGGAGGAAGAATTTGAGGTGTTCGTGGTGACCGATGCTTCCGGCACCTTCAATGAGATGACCCGTGATGCCGCGCATGACCGCATGAGCCAGGCGGGTGCCCAACTGATGACCTGGTTCGGCGTGGCCTGCGAGCTGCACCGCGACTGGCGCAACGATGTCGAAGGGCTGGCTGCACTTTGCTCCAACCACATTCCGGATTATCGCAATCTGATGACCAGCTATAACGCGCTGACTGCGGGTAAGTAATCAACCATCAGCAACGCGCACAAAGGCCGGCTCTCTCTGTAGGGAGCCGGTTTTTTTGTTGCGCTTTGTTCCAGTCGTTGACCTGTATTGGCGGCATTGTTAGCGTTTCACCCGAGCGCGAAGCCAGTTGTCATTCAGCGGCAGTAACTGGATCAGGAACCCCATCGATGGCTGAATCATCAGTGTAGGGTGAGACCTCCACACCCCGGCTTGAGGTGTGCATATGAATATCGAGCATCTGATGGGCCACTGGAAACAGTGGCCCTTTTCTGTGGTTGGTACTGACACCCGTGTCGACGAGGACTCTGTGGGAGCGGGTTCACCCGCGAAGAGGCCGATACAGGCGACTCAGTTCATGGGCTGTGACTCAATCCCATCCAGCAATGCCTCAACCAACCCTTCTGCCATTTCGAGTGCGTTCAGGTTGCTCCAGAACAGGCTCTCGCCTGTGTCATCCAGATGCTCCAAGGCTTTGTAGCCACAGTCGTAGGCACCGCGCAGGTATTGGGCGACATGCACCAGGGCATCGTGGGCGGAAACGCCGGGGTTTACGGTGAACAATGGGGGATGGCCGGCATCGCAGCGGCTGAAAGAGCGTTGTGTGGTGTTGGGGAGGGGTGGATCGGGGACAATCTTTTTCATAGCCAAACTCCGATAGAGGTTGGCCGGCACCATCCGTTTCCACGCGAAGGGTGGCGGCTGCACGCGGGGTGGAAAGCCGGGCTATCGGAACCCCGGCAGGCCATTCGGCCTCCCGCGTGCAGCTGCCATGACAACTGCCATTCCGATTACCTGCCGGGTTTCCACACCCGATCGCTGAACCGACAGCGACCCGGTCAGCCTAGAGAGCAGGCCTTCCCTGGACAATCAGACGGGCGTCGACACGGTGTGTAGGATAATTCCTTGGGATTGGCGTGAACGTAGGAAATGGTTCGCGGGGAAGTAGGACCCAGCTGAGAATTAGACGATTTTGTGATGGCTTTTGTGTGTTCGCGTAATGGCGGCGAGGTGAACGTCAGGAAATTGCAGGATGGCTTCCAGGTGCCTGGCGATAGTTTTTGGGCGCCCATGAGATCGAGCGCCGCCCGCGCGGCGCTTCGCGGGTAAACCCGCTCCTACGTTTGTTTCTGGCCAGTCCCTCCTGTGCCAGGCGCGCGCGACTGCCTTGTTTGTACGACGCGATATCGAGGCGTGCGCCAGGGGGGCTCGCGTGCGCGTCCCACAGGAATAACTGGCCCGAAACAAACGTAGGAGCGGGTTTACCCGCGAAGCGCCGCGCGGGCGGCGCCCGATCTCACAGGCACTACAACCCTCAAGGCATGCGCCAAAAGGCCTCAGTTTGCATCCGAATCAAACAACCGCTCCAGCTCCACCCGCGCCTCCTTGGCCGTCTGCATCACCTTGGCCCGGTCATCACGCACTTGCCCCTGGGCCTCCAGCACCTCTTCGTCATGCTGGGTAAACCGTGCAATGCGGTCCGCCGCCTGTTCATCGCTCAGGCCCAACCCCACCAGTGCCCGGCGGGTCATTTCCAGGCTGGAGTAGAACGTCTCGCGAATCGGCTCCGCGCCCACATCCGCCAGTTTGTGCACATGCTGGCGGTTGCGCGCCCGGGCCAGCACCTTCAGGTGTGGGTACAGGCGCTTCACCCGTGCGGCGGTATGAATGGCGGCTTCAGGGTCATCAATGGTGATGATGAAATACTCCGCTTCACCCACCTTGGCGGCGTGCAACACCTCCGGGCGCAGCGGGTCGCCGTAGAACACTGGTACCTGTTCGAACATGCGGGTCATCTCGATGGTGTCCACCGAGGTTTCCAGGGCAACGAACGGGATCTTCTGCGCCCGCAGGATGCGCGCGACGATCTGGCCCATGCGGCCCATGCCGACGATCACCACCCGCGGTGTATCCGTCTGGATCTGTTTGTATTGCTCGGGCACTTCACGCGCCGGTTGCGGGCGTTTGAGGGCGCGGGCGCAACCCAGCATCAGCAGCGGGGTGATGGCCATCGACAGGGTAATGGTCATCAGCAGCAGGTCGTAGGTCTGGGTATCGAACAGGCCTTGGTCCTTGCCCAGCTTGAACACCACGAAGGCGAATTCGCCACCGGCCGCCAACACCATGCCCAGGCGCAGGGCGCTGGCGCTGTTCAGGCCACCTACCAAACGGCCGACGCCTATCAGCAACAGCAGTTTCACGGCCACCAGCAACAGGGTCAGGCCCAGCACCACCAGCGGCATTTCCAGCAGCAGGTGCAGGTTGGCGCCCATGCCCACGCTGATGAAGAACAGCCCCAACAGCAAGCCCTTGAAGGGTTCGATCTGCGACTCAAGCTCGTGACGGTATTCCGAGTCGGCCAGCAGCAGGCCGGCGAGGAAAGCGCCAAGGGCCATGGAGATACCCGCTTCTTCCATCAGCCAGGCGGTGCCGATCACCACCAGCAGTGCGGTGGCAGTAGACACTTCCGGCAGGCCGGTGCGAGCCACGGTGCGGAACACCGGGCGCAACAGGTAGCGACCGCCGATGATCACCACGGCGATGCTGGCGAATACCTTCAGGCCGTGTTGCAGGCTGTCGCCTTGGCTGGTGTCCGGGCCAGTGGCGGCCAGCAGCGGTACCAAGGCGATCAGCGGAATCGCGGCGATATCCTGGAACAACAGGATGGCGAACGCCAGACGGCCGTGCGGTGCATTGAGCTGCTTGCTCTCGGCCAGGCTCTGCAGGCCAAGGGCGGTGGACGAAAGCGCCAGGCCCAGACCGAGCACGATGGCTGCTGGTAGCGTCTGGCTGAAGCCGAACAAGGCGATGGCGCCGATTACTGCGCCGGTTAGCACCACTTGGGCAGTGCCGACACCAAAGACGGACTTGCGCATCAGCCACAAGCGTTTGGGCGACAGTTCCAGCCCGATGATGAACAGCAGCAAGACCACGCCCAGTTCGGAAATGTGCGCCACGCTTTCTGTGTCGCGGATCAGGCCAAGTGCTTGCGGGCCGATGACCACACCGGCGAGCAGGTAGCCGAGCACGGCACCCAGTTGCAGGCGCTTGGCCAGGGGGACGGCGAGGACGGCGGCAAGCAGGAAGATCACCGCGGTTTGTAGAAGGCTGCCTTCGTGTGGCATTGGCTCTTACTCCATGAGCTGCCGGGGCAGCGTTCGAACAGTTTGACGGCCAATTCTGAGGGGTAGGGTGGCGTCAGACAATCATCTCACGGGAAGAAACATTGTCCTGTTCAGGGTGACAATCGGTGCCGGCGCTTACCTGGGCTCAAGGCCTGTGCTATCTCTGTGGGAGCGGGCGCGCCCGCGAAGAAGGCAGCGCTAATCCGACTGTTCACCGCCACCAAACTGTGCCCGATACTGCGCCGGCGTCATGCCAATTCGCTCAAAGAATACCTTGCGCATGTGTCGGTCACTGCCAAACCCGCACTGCGCCGCCACCACCTTCATCGGCAGGTCACCGCATTCGAGCAGCTTGCGTGCACGATCGATGCGCGCATTCTGCAGGTACTGCAGCGGCGTAATGCCCACCTCGCGCAGAAACGTCCGGGCAAAGTTACGCCCGCTCATGGCCACCAGTTCGGCCATTTTCTGCACGGTGAACGCCTGCTCGATGTGATCGACGATATAAGCTTGCACCCGGGCAATCGGCGAGTCATCGCGCGGTACCGCAGCCAGCAGCGGCCCGTAGGGTGTCTGCCCGCCCTGACGGTGGCGGGCAACCAGCAGTACCTTGGCTACTTCCAGGGCCAGCGCCTTGCCATGGTCCTCGGCGACCACCGCCAGTGCCAGGTCGATCCCTGCAGTGATACCGCCCGAGGTGATCAGGCAGCGGTCCATCACGTAAATCTGCTCGGTCTCCACCTTGGCTTCGGGAAAAGCCTGTGCCAGGCGCTCCACGTAGTTCCAGTGGGTGGTGCAGCGATAGCCATTCAGTAACCCGGCCCGCCCCAGCAGGAACACCCCGGTGCAGATGGCACCGAAGCGCTTTGCCTGGCGCACGGCCTTGGGCAGCCAGCGCTCGATCCCTGGCAGGGCGATGTCATAGGCCCCAGGGCCGCCCGGCACCAGCAACAGGTCGACGGCCTCCGGCAAGTCTTCCAGGCGCCGGTCGGCCACTACCTTCAGGCCGCATGAGCCGCGTACCACTGCTTGCCCCTCGGCCAAGGTCAGCAGCCGATATTGCCGTGCTGCAGGCAAGAACCGGTTGGCGATGGCGAATGCATCCATGGGACCGGTGACATCCAGCAGTAGCACATCATTGAACAGCACCATGGCCACGGTGCGGTGGGCGGGTTTTTCCTGCATACCTCTTTCGCCTTGAATGCCGGCCGCGGGTAGCGGCCAGAAGCTGAATACGAAACGCATCTTAAGGTATCGGCAAAACGCCCAGGGCCAGCAGCACACAATTAACAACAATTCAGGTTTGGCTCAGGACTTCGTCATGTGCCGGGGGCGAGACTTTCCGTATTGAACAGGAGAGTCGCCATGTACCCTGGGACGCCCGAAGCGCCGCTGCAAACCCCCGGCGCACTCACGCCCGCGCGGCTGCGCCGGGCCAAGGAGCTGATGTTGCATAGCCCGTTGTCGATCATCGAGATCGCCGCGGTATGCAACCTTACCCGCAGCCATTTTTCCCGCGCCTTCAAAGTCAACACCGGCCTTTCGCCGCAGGCCTGGCGCCTGCTGGCGCGCATGGAAAAGGCCAAGCGCTTGCTTGCCACCGAGGCGCCTATCACCCACGTGAGCCTGGAATGCGGCTTTTGTGACCAGGCCCATTTCACCCGCGCTTTCAGCCGCCTGGTCGGCCAGCCACCCAAGGCCTGGCGGCAGGCGCAGGTACTTTCTTAAGCCGAAGCTATCCACCGGTATAACCCCCTGCGGACAGTGCCGGCCCGTTATCCCAACCCAAGGAGTCACCCCATGAGCCAACCCGATTACAAGCGCCTGAACAAAGACGACGCCGTGGTGCTGCTGGTCGACCACCAGACCGGTCTGATCTCGCTGGTGCAGGATTTTTCGCCCAACGAATTCAAGAACAACGTGCTGGCCCTGGGCGACCTGGCCAAGTTCTTTGGCCTGCCGACCATCCTCACCACCAGCTTCGAGCAAGGCCCGAATGGCCCGCTGGTGCCTGAGCTGAAAGAGATGTTCCCGGATGCGCCGTACATTGCCCGTCCCGGCCAGATCAACGCCTGGGACAACGAAGACTTCGTCAAGGCAATCAAGGCCACGGGCCGCAAGCAACTGATCATCGCCGGTGTGGTGACCGATGTGTGCGTGGCCTTCCCGACCCTGTCGGCGCTGGCGGAAGGTTTTGAAGTGTTCGTGGTGACCGATGCCTCGGGTACCTTCAACGAAACCGTGCAGCAAGCAGCTTGGGTACGCATGACCCAGGCGGGTGCACAGATGATGAACTGGTTCTCGGTGGCCTGCGAACTGCACCGCGACTGGCGCAACGACATCGAAGGGCTGGGTAACCTGCTGTCGCAGCGTATCCCCAACTATCGCAACCTAATGAACAGCTACGCAGCGCTGGCCTCCCGTTGATGTAAACCTGAATCGGCCTCTTCGCGGGTAAAACCGCGAAGAGGCCGGCACAGGCTATGCGTGACTCACAGGCAGACTGAAACGAATCCGGCATCCACCCAACTGCGACACCAGCGCCTGCAGCTGCCCGCCGTGGGCCTGAGCGACCGAACTGCAGATCGCCAAGCCCATCCCCATGCCACCGGTCTTGGTGGTATGAAACGCATCGAATACGCGCTCACGCTCGTCCGCCGCGATCCCCGGCCCGTTGTCGTCCACGCAGATCTCCACCTCGTCCTCGACTACCGCCGACGTAATCTTCAGCACCCCGTCACAGCGATACCCCGCCAACGCTTCCAGGGCATTGGTAATCAGGTTGAACACCAACTGCTGCAACTGCACCGGGTCGGCTGTCACGCACACCCCGGCCTTCAACCGTGTCTGCACATCCACCTTGCCCTTGGCGGCGTCGGCCGAGGTCAGGCGCACCACCTCGCGGATCAACTCGTCCAGCTTCACCGCCTTGAGTTGCATGGGTGACTGCTTGGCCAGGGACCGCAGCGCCCGCACGATGTTGCCGGCCCGTTCGCTGTCGTTGCGGATGTCTTCCAGGCCGGCAATCGCTTCTTCCAGGTCGGGTTTGGCGCGTTTCAGCCAGCGCAGGCTGGCCGCGGCATTGGAGGCGATGCCCAGGAGCGGCTGGCTGATCTCGTGGGCGATGGACGCTGACAGCTCATTCATCGCCTGCAAGTGCGCACTGCGCGCCAGTTCCGCACGCGAGCGGCGCAACTCAGCCTCCATCTGGGTGCGGATCTGGTTTTCCTCGGCCAGGCGCGTGTAGAACTTGGCCGTTTGTAGCGACACGGCTGCCTGCGAGGCGAGGATTTCCAGCATGGCCAGGCGCTGACTGCCGAACAGGTTCGGCACGAGGCGGTTTTCCAGGTACACCAGGCCGATCAGCACGCCCTGGATAACCAGCGGCAGGCACAGCACCGAGCGGGCGTTGCGCGCCTGCAGCTGTTGGCGGAAGGCCTCCGGGCACTCACTGAGGGCATCGTTGAGCACCAGCGGTTTGCGGGTGCGCATGGTGGTGTTGATGACCGACAACGGTGCCTGGGTCATGAACTTCTGGCAGTTGTCCATGCTCACGTGCAGCCCGGCATCGTCGATGTAGGCCAGGGCGGCCATCTGGAATTCGGCGCCGCTCACAATCAGCAGCGCGCCATGGTCGGCACCGGAGTGCTGGGTCAGGTGGCCCATCAGGGTTTCGATCAGGCCTTCGAGCAGCACTTCCTCGGACAGCGCCCGCGCGGCTTCGATGCCGGCTTCGAGGTCCAGCCTGGCCTGGTGGGTGGCGCGATAGGTCTCCTGAATCGGCTGGGTGCGCAAAAACGGATGCAACGTCTCTAGCTGGTGCACCTTGCCGGTCGCGCCCCAGATGTGGAAGCAGTCGCGGGCAATGCGTAGGTGCAGGTTGGCGCCCGAGATCAGGCCGCTGGGGATGCACACCTCAGCCAGCTGTTCATGGGCCAGCGCCTGCTCGTGGATGAAGCCGGCAGCGGTGGCGGCGATTTGCGCCTGGTCGAAGCAGCGGATCGCGGCCAGGCCGTCGCCTTCGAGCTTGGCGATGACGCCCTCGATCAGCAACTGCTTGCTGCGGAAGGTGGCCGGGTTGAAGCCGGCCCAGCGGCTGAAGCGCTCGCGCAGGGCCTGCAGCTCGCGCAGCTTGTCGACAAGGCTGCCGTGGGCCTCGGGGCTGCCCAGGGCCAGGCCGCGGAACAGGTGATAGTCGGCCAGGTTGATGTGCGCGGGTGCGGCCCAGGTATTGTCGCCGGCCAATGCCAGGTCGCGCATGGCCTTCGGGATATTGCCCATGTAGAAGGCGCACATGGCGGCGAACAGGTGTTGGAAGAACCGCGTGGTGGGCGACTTCGAGGCGGTGGCCGGGGCGGGGCAGGGCGTGCCGCTCAGGTTGGCGACGAACGCTTGCTGGGCCAGCAGGATCTGCTCGATATCGCCGTAGCCGTGGCGACGCACAGTGGCCAGGCCTTGCGCCACTTCCTCGACCACGTCCGGCAGGTAGCGGCCCATGAACAGCGAATCTGAAACCAGGTGGTTGCAGGCATAGCAGCTCATCGCCAGGTCACCGCTCAGGCGCGTCGAGTCGACCGCGTCCAGCGCGGTACGTCGGGCGAATTCCATGGGCGAGGTCCAGGCGCTGACCTGGTCCAGGGCCAGCAGCGCGCTGGTTAGATCAGCGTCGAAACCGTGCCGTTCGATCAGCTTGAGCGCGGCCAGGCAACAGGCATGGCCATCATGGTAAGCGCCAAAACGCTCGGCAATCATCACGCCGTACCAGGCCATGCCGTAGGTGCTGCCAGGGGCAACGCCGTGCAGTAGCGACAACTCCATGAGCTTGGCCAGGTGCAGGAAGCTGATGTCGTCCTTCACGAAGAATGATGATGACAGAGTGGCCAGCAGGCTGATGGCAACCGTCACTTCCTCCGAGTCGGTGCGCGGCAGTGACTCCAGGCAATGCCGGTCCTTCTGTTCGATCAACGCCTGCACATGGGCATGACTGGCCTTGACCTGTTGCCAGTCGAGGCCCCGCACCGGGCTGATACCCAGTAAGTCCAGGCCGGCCAGGGCGCTGTCGATGGCCGCCTGATAGTCACCTCGCAAGGTGTACAGCAGTGCCTGCAGCCGGCACGCCCGTGCCTGGTCCAACACCGAGCGAGCACGCTGGCGGCATTCAGTGAGGCGGGCCTCGGCCGCGAGCGTTCGTGACAGTTGCATGTCGCACTCCGTCGCCATGCAGGCGATGGCAAAGCCATGCGTGGCGCGGCTTTCCAGCGTGGCGCTGTGCTGCAGCAACTGCTCGGCGGTGTGCAGGTAGCCAGCGGCCTGCTCGAAGGTGCCGGCGTCGCGTGCGCGTGATGCGGCTTCGCGTAAAAGCCGCAGGAACGCTTCGCAGTCATCCGCTGCAAACCCGCATGGGGTGGCGCGTTGTAGCTGGCTGGCGAGCTCGAACAGCACCTCGTGCATGTGGCCTGGCCAAGCCCGGCGCATGGCCAGGGCGATACGTGCATGCAGCGAGGCGCGCTGGTGCACGGGCGTGAGTGCATAAGCGGCCTCCATCACCCGGTCATGAGTAAAGCCCAGGCCGTTCTGGCCCGGTTGCAGGAAGCCGGCGCCAATCAAGGCTTTCAAGGGTTCGCCTGGCGGTTGGGCGAGCACTAGCCGAAGCAGGTGTTCATCGCAGTGGCTGCCTGCCGCGCTGACGGCCCGCAAAAGGTCGCGTTGCGGTGCCGGCAGGCGCTCCAGGCGGTGGACCATCAGGTCGGCGACATTGTCGGAGTAGCAGTGCCGGGCCACGGCCTGCAGGCACCATGACCAGCGCATGGCCTGGGTGTCGAAGATGAACAGCTGGTCTTCGACCATGGCCCTGAGGATCTGGTTGATGAAAAACGGGTTGCCCGCCGTCTTGCCATGCACCCGTTCGGCCAGTTGAAATGCGGCCTCGGGGGCAACATGGAAGCGCTCGCCAATCAGCTCGGCCACCGCTCCAACGGCCAGCGGCCGCAGGTTCAGCGTGGTGCTGCGCACCGCTGCGGGTATGGCCAGCGGTGCGCTGGTGGTGGGCGTATCGTTGCACCGGGTGAAAATCAGCAGCAGGTTGGCCGGCGCTTCAGCCAGCAGTTGGGCCAACAGGTGCCGGGTGGCGTCGTCGGCCCATTGCAGGTCGTCGAAGAACAGCACCAGCGGTTGGCCAGGTCGGCTGAAAACCTGCAGGAATTCAATGATCGCGTGCAGTTCCTTCTGCAACACAAGGCGCGTGGGCTTGGCGGGTAATTGGGGCAGAGGGCCGAGAATAAGTTGCAGGTCCGGGGCCAGCTTGCCGAGCAGACGACCATGACCTTTGATACGGCGCTGGATTTCGCGGCGCAGGGTGACGAGGTCCTGACTGTTCTTGGCCAGCAACTGGGTAGTCAGGGCACCGAGTACTTCGATCCAGGGCGTGTAGGGCACTGCTTGGGTGTGGCTGTTGCACTTGCCGACGGCCCAGTAACCTTCGGCGTTGTCCTTGAGAGCCGCTTCGACCAGGCTCGATTTGCCCATGCCAGCAGCGCCGTTGATGATCAGGGCTTGTGGTTTGCTGTCGCGATGCAGGGCCTTGAGCAGCAGGGTGATAGCCTTTTGCTCGGCGCTGCGGCCAAACAGGCGCGCGTGGCCGTGCGCTACCGGGTCGGCGCAGCCTGGGGTGAGGGGTGCCATGGATTTGTGGGCGGCCCACTGCCGCTGGCAGTGAGCCAAGTCCACTGCAAGGGCGCGCGCGCTCTGGTAGCGGGCGTCCGGCTCTTTGGCCAAGGCCTTTGCCAGGACCAGGCTGAGGGGGGGCGGCACCTTGCTGTCCACTTCGCTGGCCGCCCGCGGCTGCACACCCGCATGCAGCTGTCGCCAGTGCTGGGTGTCGCGCCCGGCCAGCGGCAGTTCGCCTACCAGTAACTGGTAGAGGATTGCACCCAGGGCATAGATGTCACTGCGTCGGTCGCTGCTGCTTCCGTGTGGGCAAACCTGCTCCGGCGCCAGGTAGGCCCAGTTGCCGAGCGGGGTGCCCTGTTCGCTGATCCGCTCTGCCGGGTCGGCGCGAAAGAAGCCCAGGCGCACCCGCTGGTGGGCGCGCAGGTACACATGCTCGGGCTGCAATGTACCGTGCAGCACATTGTGTTCGTGCGCTTGCGCCAACGCATGGGCAGCGTTCACCGCGATGTCGAGAAACGGCTCCAGCGCCGCAGGGCCTTCAGCGATCAGGTCGGCGACTGAGCGCCCGGCCGGGTACACCAGCAACGGGCCTTCGGCCGAGCGCACAAACGCCGAGGGGATCACCGCCCACTGTGGGTCCAGTTGCAGGCGGTAGTCACGTTCCAGGCGCTGACAGGCGGAAGGGGCCTCGAGCGGCGCGCGCACGGCGATCCAGGCCTGATTTGTGGCTGGGTCGCGCAGGCGGAAATAGCTGAGTTCACCTTCCGGGCCCAGCGCGCTGATCTCGCACCGCTTCAGCCAGCCCTCGTCGATTGACTGGTCGTAATCGATGGGCCTGTGGGCAAGGCGTTCATCGAGCATAAAGCACCCCCGCTAGCGACTCCTGAGGCGCGAGTATACGCAGCGGGCCCAGCATGGCTGCGGGTTACAGCCTGCTTGGCAGGAACGGGCACGCTGTTGTCCGTTATCGTCCCCTTGGGGCAGGCGGGCTTTTGTATAGTCCTTGGGCCAACCTATCCCTCGGGATAATTGTCTGAACGCCTACGCTGGCCTAGGCTGCCCAGGGCAGCGAAAACGCCCGTCCCGCGCGAGGAAGCCATGATCCGAATAGGCAATGCCCAGGTGTCGCTGGAGCGGCGCGAAGTCTTTGTCGATGGCAAGCCGATCCTGTTGGGTGGGCGTGCTTTCGACGTGCTGGCCACGCTGATCAGGGCCAAGGGCCGCTTGGTCGGCAAGGACGAGTTGTTCAGCCAGGTGTGGTCCGGCACGGTGGTCGAGGACAATAACTTGCAGGTGCAGGTGTCCTTGCTGCGCAAGGCCTTTGGCGACCGTGGCCTGATCCAGACCGTGCCGCGCCGGGGCTATCGCCTGGCCGCGCAGATCAGCCTCGAGGAGCCTGGTGAGGCATTGGGCAGGTCGTTGCTGCGCAGCCTGGCCGAGACTGTCGAGCCGCTCGATGAGCGCGTGAATGTGCCGGTGCTGGTGGTGGATGACGACCCGTCGGTGCGCACCGCCTTGGGCCGGCTGTTGCGCTCGCAGGACATTCCGCACCACTTGTTTGCCAGTGCCGAGGCGCTGTTCGAGGCCCGCCTGGAAACCCCCTGTGCCTGCCTGCTGCTGGACATGCACTTGCCTGGCACAAGTGGCCTGGAGGTACAGGATGCGCTGTGCCGGCTGGCGCTGCCCTGGCCGATCGTGTTCATGACTGGTTTCGGCACCATCCCGATGACCGTCCAGGCCATGCGCGCCGGCGCGGTGGAGTTTCTGACCAAGCCGTTCGATGAAGACCAGTTGCTGACCCTGCTGCAGGCAGTGCGCGCCCGGGCCGTGGCCGAAGGCCGCAAGTGGCTGCAGGCGCGGCAGGTCGAGGAGAAGTACCAGCGCCTGACTCAGCGTGAGCGCCAGGTCTTCTCGCTGGTGGCAGGCGGCTTGTCGCACAAGCAGATCGCCAGGCAGATCGGCACCAGCGAGGTGACGACCAAGGTGCACAAGAAGAACATCATGAACAAGATGCAGTCCCGCTCGCTGCTGGAGCTTGCGGCCATGCACAACCTCCTCGGAGCGCGGTCTGCGAGCCTGGGCGGCGCATGAGCAGAGGGGTGTGCATCGTCGACGACGATGCCTCGGTGCGCAAAAGCCTGGCCAACCTGCTGCGCTCGGCGGGGTTCGAGACCTTGTCGTTTTCCGCCGGGCACGCATTCCTGGCCTCGCCACTGGCGGGCGAGGCGGGCTGTGTGTTGCTGGACCTGAAAATGCCGGGGATGAGCGGGCTGGAGGTACAGCGTGAGCTGGCACAGCGGGGGAGGCGCTTGCCGGTGATCTGCATGTCGGCACATTGGGATGATGGCTCGGTACGGGCAGCGATGGGCCTTGGGGCACTGGCCTGCCTGGGCAAGCCGTTTTCTGAAGAGGTACTGCTGAGGGTGGTTGAAGAGGCTTTGGCTGGCGGTCTGTGAGGTATGGCTGTGCCGGCCTCTTCGCGGGTGAACCCGCTCCTACAGGGTGGCATCACAACCCTGGCAATCTAACTGCTCCCCGGTCGGTACTGCAGGGCCTCGGCCAGGTGCGCCCGGCCAATCGTCTCGCATCCCTCCAGGTCCGCCAGTGTCCGTGCCACCTTCAACAACCGGTGCGCCGCCCGTAGCGACAAGGTCAGCCGCTCGCAGGCCCCTTCCAGCCAGACCTGGTCCGCCGCTAACAACCCACAGTGATGCCTTAAACCTTCAAGGTCGAGAAATGCATTCGCACAGCCTTGTCGCCTGTGCTGCAGCTCCCGCGCTTCAGCCACCCTGACGGCGACATCGGCACTGGTTTCACCGCAAGGCTGGTTGTTCAATGTAGTGCTCTCGCGAGCCACGGTCAGGTGCAGGTCGATGCGGTCCAGCAGTGGCCCGGACAGCTTGTTGCGATAGCGCGCGATCTGCTCGGTGCTGCAGCGGCAGCGGCCAGTGGGGTCGCCCAGGTAGCCGCAAGGGCAGGGGTTCATCGCTGCCACCAGCTGGAAGCGCGCGGGGAAACGCACTTTGTCGCGGGCACGGGCAATCACGATTTCACCTGACTCCAGTGGCTCGCGAAGCACTTCCAGTACGCGCCGCTCAAACTCCGGAAGTTCGTCGAGAAACAACACGCCGTGATGGGCGAGGGTGATTTCACCTGGTTGCGGTCGGCTACCGCCACCGACCAGCGCCGGGCCGGACGCAGAGTGATGGGGATGGCGAAAGGGGCGCTGTGGCCAGCTGTTCAGCGGCGCTTTCCCGCTGACCGACTGGATTGCCGCCACTTCCAGCGCCTCGTGCTCGTCCAGCGGTGGCAGCAGCCCGGGCAGGCGGCTGGCGAGCAAGGTCTTGCCGGTGCCGGGCGGCCCGGTGAACAGCAGGTTGTGCGCCCCGGCAGCAGCCAGCAGCAAGGCTCGTTTGGCTGCCAGTTGGCCCTGCACCTCGCTCAGGTCCGGGTAGGGGCGTTGCTGCAGGATCAGGCCGTTGGCTGCGTAGGGCGGCAGCGGCACCTGGCCGTTCAGGTGGGCGACCAACTCCAGCAGGTGGCCCACCGCATACACCACCAACCCGCCGGCCAGGCTGGCTTCCTCGGCATTTTCCCGTGGTACCACCAGCGCCCGGCCTGCTTCGCGTGCCGCCAGTGCCGCAGGCAGCACGCCCTGCACCGGGCGCAATTTCCCCGACAGCGCCAGTTCGCCCAGGCATTCCATATCGGTCAGGGTGGCAATCGGCACCTGGCCGTCGGCGGCGAGGATGCCCAGGGCGATGGCCAGGTCATATCGGCCGCCATCCTTGGGCAGGTCGGCGGGGGCGAGGTTCTGGGTAATGCGCCGCTGTGGGTACTTCAGCCCGGAGTTGACGATGGCGCTGCGCACCCGGTCCTTGCTTTCCTTGACCGTGGTTTCCGGCAGGCCGACCAGGGTGAGATGAGGCAGGCCGTTGGCCAGGTGGGTTTCGACGCTGACCGCCGGTGCCTGCACGCCTACCTGGGCGCGGCTGTGGACGAGGGCTAGGGACATGAACACTCCGTTGTTGCTGGAAAATGCCGCTTCCTGCGGCTGGGCAAAGAATAGCCAGTGCTGCCAACGCTGGCGCAACAAGTGTGCGTCGTGGTTTTTCAGGGCAGGGGTTTTCCCTGCGTTTTCATGCGCTTCGGCAAAAATGGATCCAATAGGTTTTGCGCAGTCGTCAGGTATGACTTAGTGTTGTTGGGCAACCGCAGTTGCCATGGGATGGCACTGCGTCTTCTTTCAAATGGACTTGAGGTATTGCACCGTGCAAATGCTCACCCGCACGCACCAGGTAATGCGCGAACTGGTGCAGGCCAGTGCATTCGTTGAACTCAACCGCTTTTTCGACAGGCTCGAGGCTCAGTGGCGTCAGGCCCCGCCCGGCGAGTTCCCGGCCTACCTGGCGGCCATTGAAGGGCACATGCTGCTCGACCAGGAAAACCAGAGTGACAGGGCCCTGAGCCAAGTGCTCAGAGCCTGGATCGACGCGTGCCCCAGGGCGTACCACCCACAGGTGGTAATGGGTATGCACTGCTTTCACCGGGCCTGCCAGGTGCAGGTTGATGGCCAACGCAACGCTGCACGCTTGCTGGCTGTCGCGCAAATTTGTGAATCCGCCACCGCGCACCTGTTGCGTGCGATGGACCGCTCTGCGCACCCCGTGGCAGCGGCCATTGGCATGCTGCGCATCAGTGCGCAGTTCCATGAGCCTGGTTGGTTGCTGCAACTGTTTCAGGGGGAGCCTGCACGCTTCAGGCCCAGTGCCCATGCCGATGTAGAGGTACAGGAAGCTGCAGCGCCGTTGCTGGTGAGGCATGGTCTGTTGCCCTTGGCCGAGCTGCCACAGTCGCTGCCGCGCTACCTGGGCAAGCGGGTCGACCATGAAAACGAGGACCCTCGCTATTACTGGCTGCGCCATGCGCTGATCGCCCGCTCCGGTTGCTTCGAAGCGATCCAGGCCCTTGCTGTGTACCTGCTGCCCCGCTTGGGCGGCAGCCTCGATGCGTTCGAGCTGTTGGTCAATGGCCCGTTGTGCGCAACCTGGGACGAGCGCTTGCGTAATGCGCTGCACTGGATGGCCGTCGAAGGCCGGCTGATGCTGCCACAGGCTGACAAGGTGCAGGCTGTCGCCGACTGGCAGCACGTGTTCGAAGACTGGTCACAACGCCCGTTGAGGCCCAGGGAACGTGCTGTCGTTCTGGCATGGCGGGGGGCACTGCGCAGCAGGGCATCGGGCGACCATGCTGGCGCTATGCGCGATTTTGCCGCGAGCGTGGCGTGCAATGCCGATCTCGGCGCCATCCGCGCCATGGGCGTGCCTTTTCGCTGTTTGGCCGAGCTGATACTGCGCGATGGCATGGCAGATGAGAGGCAACTGTTACACAGCGCCATTGAGCGCCTGTGTGACGGCCGTTCACATGCTGCTGCCTGTGCATTACGCGCGGCCGGGCACCGTTTCGGGCTGTGGGCGCTGCCACGCTCGGCCGAGCAGGCAAGGCTATGGTTGCAACGGGCGGTGAATCGCCAGTGCGCGGGCCAGGCACCGGGGTTCGAAGTGCTTGAAGTGGCACGGCTGCTGTGGGCAGCCAACCGGCATGAAGTGGCCTGCTACCTGTATGAACGCTGCGCCGAACTGAACCTGCCGGGTGCTGCCCTGGCCTTGTACGAGCTGCACCATGGCGGCCTGGCCAACACCCCGGCGCATTACCTAGATGACGAGGCAGCCGGGTACTGGCTGCAGCGTGCGGTGGAGGCGGGCAGCAGGCAGGCCAAATACAACCTGGCCTGCCTGCGCATGGACGGCGATGAGGATTTGAACGAGCGCAGTGCCATGCTGGCGGTCAGGCGCCTGCTTGTCGACGCGCTGGGCAACGGGCAGACCAATGCGTGTGCGCGGTTGCACCTGGGGATTTTGTTACGCCGGTTTGGTGAGGCGCAGGAGCGAAGTGAGGCGGTTGCTTACCTGCTGAGCCTGGTCGAGCACCCGGACCCGTGGCTTGCAGGGCGTGCCAGCGCCGAACTGGGGCTGGCCTGGATGCAGGGGCGTGGCACCCGCAAGCAAAGCCGCTTTGCCGCCATCCAATGGGTCAACCGAGCGGCCAGCTTGCAGCCGAGGGATACGGCCATTGGTGATATCCAGGCCCAGGTCCTCAATTCGCACAACCGGGTGAAGACGTTGTTTACTCAGTGCGGGGCGGCGTTGTTCCGCGGCACACTGCATGCGAGTGAGCTACCACCGAAACAGACCTTTACCCACGCCGAGTCGTTGCAAGTTCAACCTGCAGCGGACGGGCTCAGGCGCGCACGTAAACCCAGGCTGTCAGGCCCGATGCAAGGGTGACAGCGACGCGCTTGTAGTCGGCAACTTCATAGAGGTCCGCCGCTGCCAGTTCGTCTTCGCTGATCTGAAAGACCATGCCGGCGACGCTGTCGTTGGCCTGGCTGCTGGGGGAAACGATGGGGTGATGGGACTTGCCGCTGGTCGCCAGTACGCCTGGGTCGGTGATCTCGACCCAGTCCATGCGGTAGCCCGGCATACGGTCGGCCTGGCCGTTCAGCTCACGGCCAAAGTTGGCCAGTTGCACGGCTTTATCCTGCAAGGTGCCGTAGGAAAACAACAGTACCGGGTATGCGCTGGAGGGCTGCATTCATTCATCCTGTGAAGTTGGGTTCAGCCGGGCTTCCAGCTCGGCTACCTGTTTTTCCAAGGCTTCGAGGCGTGCGCGGGTGCGCGCCAGTACGACCATCTGGCTGTCGAATTCATCGCGGCTGACCAGGTCCAGCTTGCTGAAGGCGCCTTGCATCAACACTTTGAACTGGCTTTCCAGTTCCGCACGGGGCTGGGCGGCATCGCTGCTGAACAGGCGCGAGGCCTGTTCGCTCAGGGCATCGAGAAGGGCTTTGGGCGGGAGCATGGGGCTGTCCACTGAAACTGAGAAAAATGGCCGCCAGTGTAGCACGCGCAAACCTGGCGCCTGAGTGCACATTGGCCTTCGTAGGAGCGGGTTTACCCGCGAAGAAGACACCGCGGTGGATGCCACGGGCTTCGCCCGTGTTCGCGGGCAAGCCCGCTCCCACAGCGATCGCGCCAACTTTTAGAAATTGAGCAAGACAGTTGCTCCCAAAAGAATGATCTGCGGTTTCTAATCCGTTGCACATTTTTCGCGCAACCTGCCCCGCTGCTGCGCACCGAAATTGTGCATGTTTTCCATGCTGGCGACTGGCCAATCCCGACCAAATCACATAACGCTCTGTTTTTCGGCGCTTTGTCGGAACTGGCAAGGTTTCTGCAAAGACCTGTACGAGCCATGCACTGAAGCAGTTCCTTGTGACCAGGCAGTGCGCACGCGGAGCCGGATGCCGACGACGCGTTACAAAGCCAACCGCTGCGCTTAGACTTGAGACGGGTTTGTTTTCCTGGGGCAAGTCCACCAAATCGGGAGAGAGTTTCATGAAGCTAGTCACAGCCATCATCAAGCCGTTCAAGCTGGACGACGTGCGCGAGTCGTTGTCGGAAATCGGCGTGCAGGGCATCACCGTCACCGAAGTCAAAGGTTTCGGTCGGCAGAAGGGCCACACCGAGCTGTATCGCGGTGCTGAATATGTGGTCGATTTCCTGCCCAAGGTGAAGATCGATGTCGCCATCGATGACAAAGACCTTGATCGGGTAATCGAAGCCATCACCAAGGCAGCCAACACCGGCAAGATCGGTGACGGCAAGATTTTCGTGGTGAATCTGGAGCAGGCGATCCGCATCCGTACCGGCGAAACCGATACCGACGCGATCTAAGCAGCAAAAAAAGCCTCACCAAACCCAACGCCCCAGGAGAAAACAACATGACTCTGCGTAAGATCGCAGGGCTAGGAGCCCTATTGTCCCTCGTAATGCCCGGGCTTGCCCTGGCAGAGGAAGCTGCCCCAGCGCTTAATTCCGGCGACACCGCCTGGATGCTGACCGCAACGGCGCTGGTGCTGTTCATGACCATTCCGGGCCTGGCCCTGTTCTATGGCGGCATGGTGCGATCCAAGAACGTGCTGTCGGTGATGATGCAATGCTTTGCAATCACCGGGCTGATGAGCATTCTCTGGGTCGTCTACGGCTACAGCATGGCCTTCGATACTGCCGGTATGGAAAAGGGCGTGCTCAACTTCAACTCCTTCGTTGGCGGCTTCTCCAAGGCCTTCCTCAGCGGTGTCACGCCTGACAGCCTGACCTCGGCCACCGCGCTGTTCCCTGAAGCGGTGTTCATCACCTTCCAGATGACGTTCGCCATCATCACCCCGGCGTTGATCGTCGGTGCCTTTGCCGAGCGCATGAAGTTCTCGGCGATGCTCGTATTCATGGGTATCTGGTTCACCCTGGTATATGCGCCGATCGCCCACATGGTGTGGAGCGGTGACGGTGCCCTGATGTGGGACTGGGGCGTACTGGACTTCGCTGGCGGCACCGTGGTGCACATCAACGCCGGTATCGCAGGCCTGGTCTGCTGCCTGGTACTGGGCAAGCGCAAGGGCTACCCGACCACGCCGATGGCCCCGCACAACCTCGGCTATACCCTGATGGGTGCAGCGATGCTGTGGATCGGCTGGTTCGGTTTCAACGCAGGCTCTGCTGCTGCCGCCAACGGTACTGCCGGCATGGCCATGCTGGTCACTCAGATCGCTACCGCCGCCGCCGCCCTGGGCTGGATGTTCGCCGAGTGGGTCGGTCACGGTAAGCCAAGTGCTCTGGGCATCGCTTCGGGCGTGGTTGCTGGCCTGGTCGCCATCACCCCGGCTGCGGGCACCGTCGGGCCGATTGGCGCGCTGATCATCGGCCTGGTTTCGGGTGTGCTCTGCTACTTCTGCGCCACCACGCTCAAGCGCAAACTCGGCTATGACGATTCGCTGGATGCCTTCGGCGTGCACGGTGTTGGCGGCATCATCGGCGCCATCCTGACGGGTGTATTCGCGGCCCCGGCGCTGGGCGGCTTCGGTACCGTCACCGACATCGGCATGCAAGTCTGGATCCAGGCCAAAGGTGTGATTTTCACCGTGGTCTACACCGCCATCGTCACCTACGTGATTCTCAAGGTGTTGGATGTGGTGATGGGCCTGCGGGTCAACGAAGAAGAAGAGTCGGTCGGCCTCGACCTGGCTCAGCACAACGAACGCGGCTACAACCTGTAACTGCGGCGCGGTAAAAATTTGCCCGGCTTGCCGGGCATTTTTTTGCCAGTTTTTCAGCATTTCCCGCACGGCAAACGGTTTATTCGACACGTTCGTGACGTAGGTAAAAAACTTACAAGCCACAGGGCGTTTATGGTGCTTTGCTTTTTCCACGGGCGCGCTAGAATGCGCGCCGAAGGGTGTTTGACGAGTAGTCCACACACTTCGCCAGCCTTTGCTAGGCTTGCCAATAGCGTGTGGCCAGCAGGGGCTAATGGATTTGTCAGGTCCTGCCAGGAGCAGGGCCTGCTGGGTGCCGCCTCCCATCACGAGTGCCGACCCAAGGGCAGTGGCCTAACCCACGGCCAGTTGAATTTTCACTGGTGGTTGCCGGTCTACGGCTGCACTGGTCTATAACCAACCTGCTTTTCGCAAGTCATGAGGTAGAACATGAGCGACGACGATCTGGAAAATGATGACCTCGAAGTAGGCGACGAAGACGAGGGTGATGAGGTCCTTGAAGGGGCGGCTGACGACGGCGTGGAAGACGCTGGCGATGACGACAGCAGCCCGGCACCCGTTGCCAAGGGCAAATCCAAGGCAGCAGTCTCGGTAGACGAGATGCCTAGCATGGAAGCCAAGCAGAAAGAGCGTGATGCACTGGCCAAGGCGATGGAAGAATTCCTTTCTCGTGGTGGCAAGGTGCAGGAAGTCGAGGCCAACGTGGTCGCTGACCCGCCCAAGAAGCCGGACAACAAGTACGGCAGCCGCCCTATCTGAGTGGCTGATCGCAAAAAAGCCCGCCGTCGCTGCGGGCTTTTTTATGCCTGTGGGTTTTGTGTTGCCTGCGCCGGCCTCTTCGCGGGCATGCCCGCTTCCACAGGTTCACCACAGGGGCCAGGGCCTGCGCGGTCCCTGTGGGAGCGGGCGTGCCCGCGAATGGGCCGCAAAGCGGCCCTCGTCAGCGCCAGCGCGCGAGCACGTCGGGCAGTTGCGACAGGCGCTGGATCTCGGCGTCCGGCGCCTGATCGCCAGCCCAGGCCTTGCCCTGCGGGTTGAACCACACCGCGCGCAAACCGGCGCGCTGAGCACCGGCAATGTCATCGCCAGGGTGATCGCCGATGTGCACCGCCGCACCCGCGTCCACCTCGCCACGGCGTAGCGCTTCGAGGAACGGCGCCGGGTCTGGCTTGCCAATGCCCAAGTCCTCGGCGCACAGGGCAAAACGGAAGTAATCGGCCAGCCCCAGCCGGCTGACGTCGGCATTGCCGTTGGTGACCACGCCCAGGATGTATTGATGGCGCAAGATCTCAAGCACCGGTTGTACCTCTGGGAAAATCTCCACCTGGTGGCGCGCATGCAGGAACACTTCGAAGCCTTCGTTGGCCAGCGCCTGTGCGTGCTGCTCGCTGTAGCCGACCTCTTCCAGGGCATGGAACAGCACGCGCCTGCGCAGGGCGCTGATGCGGTGCTTGAGGCCGGGCTCTGCTTGCACCAGACGCTCGCGGATGGCGAACAGGTGTTCCACCGGCACGCTGCCGAGGGTTGGTGCGTTGGCTTCGAGCCAGTCGCGCAGCACGACTTCCGCGGTGGCAATCACCGGCGCGGTGTCCCACAGGGTATCGTCGAGGTCGAAGGTGATCAGCTTGATGCTCATGAGTCTGTGCCTTTGCTGCGTTTGGCCCGAGGGTGGGCGCTGTCGTACACCGCGGCCAGGTGCTGGAAGTCCAGGTGGGTGTAGATTTGCGTCGTGCTGATGTCGGCGTGGCCGAGCATCTCCTGCACCGCGCGCAGGTCCTGGGATGATTCCAGCACATGGCTGGCGAAGGAATGGCGAAGCATGTGCGGGTGCAGGTGTTGGCCCAGCTCACGCTCACCGGCAACCTTTACCCGCAGCCTCACTGCCCGGGGGCTGATGCGATTGCCCTGGCGGGTAATGAACACTGCACGGTCGCGTGGGTTGCCGATGCCGCGCAAACGGTACCAGGCCTGCAACGCCTCGCGAGCCTTGCGACCCACCGGCAGTACGCGGGCTTTTCCACCCTTGCCCAGTACCTGCACCAGGCCGGCGGCGAGGTCGAGGTGATCAAGATCGAGGTTGGTCAGTTCCGATAGGCGTAGGCCCGAGGAATAGAACAGTTCGAGGATCGCCTGGTCACGCCGGGCGATGAAGTCGTCGTCGACGCCACCATCGAGCAGCTGCAGTGCGCGGTCGGTATCCAGTACTTTGGGCAGCCGCCGCTCACCTTTGGGCGCGCTCAGGCCGGTGGCCGGATCGTGCTGGCACAGGCCTTCGCGGTTGAGATAGCGGTACAGGCCGCGCACTGCCGACAGCAGGCGTGCCAGGCTGCGCGGAGACTGGCCATGGTGGTGCAAGCGGGCGATCAGCTGGCGCAGCTGCTGGATTTGCAGCGCCTGCCAATCGGCAATGCCGTGTTCTTCGCAGTATGCGATGACTTTTTCCAGGTCGCGACGGTAGCCCTGCGAGGTGTGCTCCGACACCTGGCGCTCATTGCGCAGGTGTGCGCAATAAGCCTCCAGCTGGCGTTTCATCAGCGTACCGGGCGCAGGGTCTGGGTAACGCGTGGCACAACGCGGCCGAGTACCTCGGCGATATAACCGAGGAAAAGGGTGCCGACGCTGCTCTTGTAGTGTTGCGGGTCGCGGCTGCCAATGGCCAGAACCCCATGCAGCCCTTGGTACTCAAGAGCTGCCACGGCGCTGGAGCCTACTTCCCGGCGCTGTTCTTCACCGAACAGGAACGCCAGCTCGTGCTCGCGCAGGTTGCCACTGACGGTCTTGCCACCGCCCAGCAGGGCACCGATGGCTTGCTGCGCCTCGGCATTGCTGACCCAGCGCCCGACCGGCGCGACGTTGTCGCCGAACAGGATCAGGCTGACGAAGGGCACCTGGAACTCTTGGCGCAGGCTGTCTTCAACCGCCATTACCACTTCTTCCAGGCTGCCGGCATCGAGCAGGTCAAGGATCAGCCGGCGAGTCTTGTCGAACAGCCGGTCATTGTCGCGGGCCACGTCCATCAGTTGCGACAGGCGATGGCGCATTTCGATATTGCGGTCACGCAGCAGCTTGAGCTGGCGTTCCACCAGCGACACGCTGTCTCCTCGCTGGTGCGGGATGTGCTGTTCGATCAGCAGCTCGTCGTGCTCGGCGAAGAAGGTGGGGTGGGCGCGCAGGTAGGCGACCACCGCTTCGGCATCGAGCTCGGCGGACTGCTTGGGTACAACCTTGGGCTGATCGGTCATGGCGGTTACTCGTTTAGAGACGAACCTGTCCTTCATAGACGCGTACGGCCGGGCCAGTCATCATCACGGGCTTGCCGGGGCCGGCCCATTCGATGTGCAGGCGGCCACCGGGCAGGTCGAGGGACACCGGGGAGTCCATCCAGCCCTGGCTGATCGCCGCCACGGCCGCGGCGCAGGCGCCGGTGCCGCAAGCCTGGGTTTCGCCGGCGCCGCGTTCCCATACGCGCAGGTTGGCGCGGTGGCGGTCGATGACTTGAATGAAGCCGGCATTCACCCGCTGTGGGAAGCGTGGGTGGTTTTCGATCTTCGGGCCCAGCTCGTGCACGGGGGCAGTATGCACGTCGTCGACACGCAGCACGGCGTGCGGGTTACCCATGGACACGGCGGCTATGGAATGCAGCTGGCCGTCGACCTCCAGTGGGTAGCTCAACGCCTGCGCGTCAGCAACGAAGGGGATTTCAGCAGGGATGAAGCGGGGTGGGCCCATGTCGACACTCACCTGGCCGTCGTTCTGCACGTCCAGCACGATGATGCCGCTCTTGGTTTCCACGCGGATGCGCTTTTTCGCGGTCAGGCGCTTGTCCAGCACGAAGCGGGCAAAGCAGCGCGCACCGTTGCCGCATTGCTCGACCTCGGAGCCGTCGGCGTTGAAGATGCGGTAGCGGAAGTCCACCTCCGGGTTGTTCGGCGCCTCGACGATCAGCAACTGGTCGAAGCCGACACCGGTATGGCGGTCACCCCATTGCTTGGCGTGCTTGGGCTGAATGTGCGCGTGCTGACTGACCAGGTCCAGGACCATGAAGTCGTTGCCCAGCCCATGCATCTTGGTAAAACGCAGCAGCATGGGCTTACTCCGGCAGCAGGCTTTCGCCAGCATACAGTTCGGCGACGGTCTCGCGGCGGCGTACTTCGAACGCCTGGTCGCCGTCGACCAGGATTTCAGCGCAACGGCCGCGGGTGTTGTAGTTGGAACTCATGACAAAACCATAGGCGCCCGCGGACTCTACGGCCAGCAGGTCACCTTCGGCCAGGTTGAGGACGCGGTCCTTGCCGAGGAAGTCGCCAGTCTCGCAGATAGGGCCGACCAGGTCATAGGCACGGCCTTCGCCTGCACGTGGCTTGACCGCACTGACACCCATCCAGGCCTGGTACAGGGCCGGGCGGATCAGGTCGTTCATCGCTGCATCGATGATGGCGAAGTCCTTGTGTTCGGTGTGCTTGAGGTATTCCACGCGGGTCAGCAGCACGCCAGCGTTGGCGACGATGTAGCGGCCTGGTTCGAACACCAGGGCCAGGTCGCGCTCGCCCACGCGCTCGCGGATGGCCTTGATGTAGTCGGCCACCTGTGGTGGCTGTTCGTCGCGGTAGCGCACGCCGACACCGCCACCCAGGTCCAGGTGGCGCAGGTGTATGCCGCACTCGGCCAGGCGGTCGACCAGCACCAGCAGGCGGTCGAGGGCGTCGAGGAATGGCTCGACGGTGGTCAGCTGCGAGCCGATGTGGCAGTCGACACCGACCACTTCCAGGTTCGGTAGCTGTGCGGCACGTACGTAGATGGCCTCGGCATCGGCAATGGCGATGCCGAACTTGTTTTCTTTAAGGCCGGTGGAGATGTACGGGTGGGTACCGGCATCGACGTCCGGGTTGACCCGCAGTGACACCGGGGCAACCTTGCCCATTTCGGCGGCGACCACTTGCAGGCGCTCCAGCTCGTCGGTGGATTCGACGTTGAAGCAGTGCACGCCAACTTCCAGGGCGCGGCGCATGTCTTCACGGGTTTTGCCGACGCCGGAGAACACCACGCGGTCGGCACGCCCGCCAGCGGCCAGCACACGCTCCAGTTCACCACCGGAAACAATGTCGAAGCCTGCGCCCAGGCGCGCCAGCACGTTCAGCACGCCAAGGTTGGAGTTGGCCTTGACCGCGAAGCACACCAGGTGCTCGGTGCCTTGCAGGGCGTCTGCGTAGCTACGGTACTGGGCCTCGATGTGGGCGCGCGAGTACACATAGGTGGGGGTGCCGTAACGTTCAGCAATGGCCGACAGGGCCACGCCTTCCGCGAACAGCTCACCGTCGCGGTAGTTGAAAGCGTTCATCTGGTTTCCTTACTGCGCTGGCGACTGCTCGGGCTCGGACTCGGACTGCAGCTCGGGCTGCTGTTCTTGTGCCGGGGCCGGCTTGGCTTTTTGCTGGTGCTGGTGCGACGTGTGCGCTTTGCCGTTATCGCCATCTTCAGGCAGATACAGCGGGCCTTTCTGGCCACAGGCCGAAACGAGGCAGGCAACAGCGACCAGCGCCGCGAAGGAGGAAATCAGGCGCTTCATGGGTGAAATCCTTAGAAAAATGCAGTATTGCGCCCGAGTATACCGAGCGACCGGCGGCTTGCCTATGCAAGGACCGGTCCGCCGGGCGGGCTATGCTTAGCCTCTGCGCAGCCCCCCGTAGGAGCGGGCTTGCCGGCGAAGAGGCCGGTGAACGCAACGGCTAAACCTTTGCATTCGGCGGCAAGCGCCCGTATCTTGCCCGGCTTGCCTGTAACGCAGCCAATTTCGAGGTTCCTGCAATGAGTTTGAGTGAAGCGCGTTTCCATGATCTGGTCGACGCGACCCAACAGGCCCTGGAAGATCTGTTCGACGAGAGCGGCCTGGACCTGGACATGGAGAACTCCGGCGGTGTCCTGACCGTCAAGTTCGAGGGTGGCGCCCAGCTGATCTTCAGCCGTCAGGAGCCACTGCGCCAGCTGTGGCTTGCCGACCGCTCCGGTGGTTTCCACTTCGATTACGATGAAGACAGTGGCAAGTGGGTGTGCGAAAAGAGCGAAGAGTTGCTGGGTGAAATGCTCGAGCGTATCGTCTGGGAGCGGGCCGGCGAGAAGCTGGACTTCGACGAAATCTGACATGAGTAGCGCCCAGGCCCGGCCGCCCAAGCCGCTTTACAGCAACGTCAGCCCTGCAGTGCCGTCACCGTGCATCAGCGTATGCCGGCTGGACGAACAGCGGGTGTGCACCGGTTGCCATCGGCATGTCGAGCACATTCGCGAATGGCGCTCGGCCGATGACGAACGGCGCCGGCAGATCTGCCGCGAGGCCCAGGTCTTGCGCGAGCAGGCTAAGGCACACTGAGCGCAGGGGCTTGAGTATTTGCCCGGCTGTGGTAGTGTCGGGTTCTGCGTCGGTGACGCCAAAGCCTTCTCAAACCCCGCCCTTGGGCGGGGTTTTGCTTTATTTGCACATTGAAAACTGCCTGTTCAAAGGAGTCTGACTGGATCATGAGCACCAAGCCTTCCCTCATCCTCACCCGATTGGACGTACAACGTCTGGAGCGTCTGATCGACAGCCTCGACGAGAGTACGCCGGGTGTGCTCGCCCTGCAGGACGAGCTTGACCGCGCCGAGCAGGTGGTCGGTCACGAGGAAGTGCCGGCAGGCGTGGTGACCATGAACTCGCGGGTGCACTGCCGTGAGGAAGCCAGCGGCAAGGACTACCACCTGACACTGGTGTACCCCAAGGATGCCGGGCCGGAAGGCAAGGTCTCGATCCTGGCGCCGATTGGCTGCGCCTTGCTGGGGCTGTCGGTGGGCGAGCAGATCGACTGGCCGGCACCGGGGGGCAAGACCCTCAAGCTGAAGCTGCTGGAAGTGGAGTACCAGCCGGAAGCAGCGGGCGATTACGACCTGTAAGGGCCAGGGGGCCGCTTCGCGGCACGATTGCAGCACAAGGCTGTTCCACAGTGGTCTTGTGCTGCGAGTTCAGGCGCCCTGCGCCAAAACCTGTTCCAGCCCCTCATTCAAAGCCTGCTCCAGCACCCGCTTGTAGCTCAGGTAGATCTGCGTTGCCCCAAGCCGGTCATCCAGCAGCTCGGACAAATCCAGGTCGGTGATATAGCACCGGTACTGCTCTGCGCCACGGCGCTGACCGATGATCTGCCGGGCCACCACCGCATACAGCTGCTCACCATGTTCCAGTTCGGAAAACTCCTGCTGGTCGCAGTACAGCGTCACATGCGCCACACCCGCCACACCGGCCTGGATAATCGCCTGTACCTCATAGTAAGGCTGGTCACTGCCCTCGGCCGGGGCCAGGCGCGCCTCGATGCTGCGTGCCTTGCCTGGGCCGGTGGGCAACAGTTGCGCGAAGTGGATATCCAGCGAGGCGGGCCGCAGGCTATCGAGGGGCAGGCGTGCATCGCGGCGCATCACCACCGAGCGCAGAAAGCGTTGCAGTGGCAACAGCAGATGCGCTTCGTCATGCAGCGGCAGGCGTTGTTGCCACAATGCGTTGTATTCATCCAGCACATACACGTCGGCCCAGCCGCCCTGCAGGCGGTAGAACACCTGAATACAGGCTGGCCGGCCTTGCTCCAGCACCAGGCGCAGGTCGTGATCCTGCAGGGCATTGGCATCCAGGTACAGCGGGCTGTAGGCGCTGCGTTCTTCGCCCAGGTAGGCCAGTAGCGCCTCATGCTCGGCCAGGGTCGTCAGGCTGACATGCTCGGGCAAAAGCTCCAGTACATGGGTGTGTTGGGCCACTTGTAGCAGGTAGCGGTGGTGGAGCCCTTGGTCCCGCAGCAGCTGCACTGTGTCGAAAATTTCCTCTACGCGCTGGCCGATAGGCTGGGCGCGGCTTTGGCAGAAGCAGCGTACCCGCACCCGTGGCCGGTGGCCGCGCTGCGCCGGGCTGTTGAGGAAGTCGCGCAGGCAGCGCACCAGCGCGTGTTCGCCGTCATAGCGCTGGACCAGCACCTCGTTCCAGCTGTTGACGGTGACCTGGTCCAGGGTCAGCACCAGGTTTTCGCGCACGCCAGCGTAGCTCAACGCGTCGGTGCGCTCTGTGGTCATCAGCACGTTCAGGTCGCGGTGGTGGCGCAGCGGGTCGACGCCGACGTTGACCAGCAACAACACTTCATCGGCAACGCTGGGCTGCAAAAGGCGCACTTCGCTGACGGTCGGCAAGGGCAGGGGGATACTTTGCCGCAGACAGCCCAGCAGGTTGAACAGCTCGAACTCCCCGAGGTCGCTGGCCCCTGGATGCAGTGCCATGCGGGTACTGCTGTCGATCACCCCGTTGCGATGGGCCCAGGTCAGCAGTTCGAGTAGCTCACGGCAGCGCTTCATCGGGCTGAAGTGCTCTACCTCATGGGTGCTCAGGTTGCCGCTGTACAGCTCCCAGTGGTAGCTGCCCGGCTCCTTGCGGTTGGGTGCCTGGACCAGCGTCAGGGTGTCTTCGGCGAGGTCAGGGGCGATGCCGGGGTTAATCACTTCGACCTTGCCGGCGCGGCGCTCGAAGGCGGCGTACAGGCGCCGGCCCAGCACATTGAGATCGCGCTGGTCGGCGCGGCTGCTGGCGTTCTGGGTGCGGGCGAACTGGCTGAGGAAGCGATAACTGAGGTTAAGCTCGGCCACCAGCTCACGCCGCTCGACGGCGACCTGCTGCACTTTCCATTGGCTGCGGCTGTCCAGCAGGGCCAACTGGCGCTGGTCCCAGCCCCACTCGTCGGCCAGGCGCTGCAGCAGCCGGCGTTGCCAGCCATGGCTGCGGCCCTGGTCGCTGAGCTTCTTGTTCACCTTCAGGTACAGGCTGCGTCTTACCAGCTCCAGGCGCGCGGTTTCGCCGCGTTGCAGCAGGTAACGTTCGATGCGCCGGTAGACCATCACGTAGGGGTCCAGCTCGTCGAGGTCGAGCTGGTTGGCAAACACTGCCTGCTTGTAGTCCAGGCTCAGGCAGCGCACCGCAGGGTGTTCGCTGGCGTAGGCTTCGGTCAGCAGCAGTTTGAGCAGCGATTTGTAGGGCGAGTCGATGCCTTTGAACAATTGCCACAGGCCCGCGCCGACGAACTCACCGGGCGGAATGTGCGCCAGGTTGCCGAGGTCAAGGGCTTCCTGGCTGCGGATGAAGCGCTTGGACAGCAAGGTCTGGGTGTAGCTGTAATAGTTGTGCTCCTCGTACACCGGTACCAGCCACCACAGCGGCGTGCGCCCGGCCAGCCACAGGGTGGTGCGGTAGAACTCGTCCAGCAGCAGGTAATGCTGGGTGGTGCCGCAGTCGTCGGAGCCGAGCTGGCCATCGCGCTGACCCTGGGCGAAGCCCTGTGTGTCGATCAGGAAAAAGTGTGCTTCGGCGCCCAGGCTTGCCGCCCAGGCCTCCAGCAGCTGGCACTTGCGGCGCAGCTCACCCAGCAGCTGTTCGGGCAAGCCGGGTGCATGGCACACCCACAGGTCCATGTCGCTGTGCTCGGCCTGTGCCAGCGAGCCCAGGCTGCCCATCAGGAACAGGCCGTGGATCGGGCGTGGCGGGTTGCCAAGCTGTGCCTTGTAAGTGAACGAGCGGGCCAGGCGTTGGGCATCTGCCACCAGTTCGGCGCTTGGCTCGTAAGCCGATACGCCCGCGGGGGTGCTGCCGGAGACGTAACCCGGCAATAGCGGGTGGTTCACGTGAAACAGCAGCGGCAGCAATGACAGTACCTGTTGCTGGCGCGTTGACAGGCCTTCCTTTGCCCGCTGCAGTCGGCCCTGGTTCAGATGCAGGAAGCGCGCACGCAATGTCGCCAGGACCTTGCGGTCGATGCCTTCGTCCAGGTCAGGGCGGATTTCGTGAGGGTGGTTCATTGCGCGCTCGGGCAGGCCATTGAAGCTGTGGCGAGTTTAGCCTGAGTGGCGGGGTCGGATAAGCGGTAATTGAAATTTTGGCGCCATTTTTCCAGCGTTCGGCTGCTCCAGCTTTCGCTGCGCTTCAGGCATGATGGGCGCAGTGAGTTCATGTAGAGAGTGTCCAATGCGTGTATGGATCGATGCTGACGCCTGCCCCAAGGCAGCCAAGGATCTGATCGTCAAGTTCGCCCTCAAGCGCAAGTTTGAGGTGGTGATGGTGGCGGGGCAGGCGGTGGCCAAGCCAGCGTTCGCGATCGTGCGCCTGATCGTGGTGCCCAGCGGCATGGATGCGGCCGACGATTACATTGTGGAGCACGCCGTGCCGGGCGAGCTGGTGATCTGCAGTGACGTGCCGCTGGCCGACCGCCTGGTGAAAAAGGGCGTGGCCGCGCTGGACCCGCGTGGGCGTGAGTTCGACGAGCGCAACATGGGCGACCGCCTGGCGGCGCGCAACCTGTTCACCGAGCTGCGTGAGCAGGGCCAGGTGGGGGGCGGGCAGGCGGCCTATGGCGAACGTGAGAAACAGGCGTTTGCCAATGCACTGGACCGGATCATTGCCCGGCTCTCGAAAGGCTGACAGATTCCTGTAGGCGACAGCCCAGCCTGGCGCGGTGGATGGCACCGGCTCTGCCGGTGTTCGCGGGTAAACCCGCTCCTACAGGCGATCGCGCAGGCTTTTCAGATTTGAGCAAGACAGTTGCCCCACAGGTACCGCGTGGCCTTGAAGCCTGCGCTGGACCTGTGGGAGCGGGCATGCCCGCGAAGAAGCTAACGCAGTAACTTACTCGTGCGTCAGCTCCAGCACTCGGTCCACCAGCTTGTAGATCCCGCCCGCCGCCTCGCTGATCGACTTGGCCTCCATGTACGCCGGGGTAGTCACGAGCTTGCGCTGGGTGTCTTCGACAATGTCGTGTACATCGCATTCTTCATGGGTGCCACCCATCTTTTCGACAGCCGCCGCAGTGCCGGCATCGCTCCCGATGGTGCAGACCACGCCCGGCCCATAGATCTTCGCCGCCAGCGCCGGCGAGATGCAGATCAGGCCAACGGGTTTGCAGGCGTCGGCGAAGGCTTCGGCCAAAGCCAGCACGTCTGGGTTCACGCTGCAATTGGCGCCTTCCACGGCAAAGTTGGAGAGGTTTTTTGCTGCCCCGAAACCACCCGGCACGATCAGCGCATCGAAGTCTTCGGCCTTGGCCTCACGGATATCCTTGACCTCGCCGCGGGCGATGCGCGCCGACTCCACCAGCACATTGCGCGATTCGGGCATTTCTTCGCCGGTCAGATGGTTGATTACATGCATCTGTGCGATGTTCGGCGCGAAGCACTGCACCTGCGCACCGCGCTGGTCGAGGCGCAGCAGCGTGATCACGCTTTCGTGGATTTCGGCGCCGTCATACACGCCACAGCCGGAAAGAATCACCGCTACTTTTTTTGTCATGCTCATTACTCCAGTGTCGAGGCGCTAAATGTCCTCTAGTTTGGCAGATGTCGCCATAGGGATTCCTGTGGGGGCGGCCTAATCTTGGTGGATAACGCCTGAGGTCGCGCCCATGGACCTGATACTGCTGGCCGTACCGTTCTTTTTTGTGCTGATAGCCGTAGAGCTGGTCGCCGACCGCGTGCGCGGCCAGCGCAATTTCACCCTGGCCGACTCGATCAACAGCCTGAGTACCGGCGCACTGTCGACCAGTACCGGCCTGCTGACCAAAGGCGTAGGGCTGGTCACCTATGCCCTGGTCTTCGAGCACCTGGCGCTGCTGCAATTGCCGGCGCAGGCAGGGTGGGTCTGGTTGCTGGCCTTCGTCCTGTACGACTTCTGTTACTACTGGCTGCACCGCCTGGGGCATGAGCGCAACGTGCTGTGGGCTGCGCACTCGGTGCATCACCAGAGCGAGGAGTACAACCTCACCACGGCGCTGCGCCAGACCAGTAGCGGGTTCATCTTCTCGTGGCTGTTCTACCTGCCGCTGGCGCTGCTGGGCGTGCCGCCACTGGTGTTCATTACCGTGGCCTCGCTCAACCTGCTGTATCAGTTCTGGGTACATACCCGGCATATTCCCAAGCTTGGCTGGCTGGAGTGGGTGTTGATCACGCCGTCCAATCATCGCGTCCACCATGCGCAAAACCCTGCTTACTTGGATCGCAATTACGGTGGTGTGTTCATTCTCTGGGACCGTCTGTTCGGCACTTTCAAGGAGGAGGACCCGGCCGAACCGGTGGTGTTCGGGGTGACCACACCGCTGGCCAGTTGGAACCCGCTATGGGCCAACCTGCAGTTCTATGCCCAGCTCTGGCATGACGCCCGGCGCACCACCAGCCTGTGGGACAAGCTGCGTATCTGGTTCATGCCTACCGGCTGGCGCCCGGCCGATGTGGCCGCACGCTACCCACAGGCCAAGCAGGACCTGGCGCTGTTTCGCAAGTTCGAGATTGCCCTGGGGCGCGGGCAACAAGCCTATGTGGCGGCGCAGTTCGTGGTTTATGTGGCCTTGGGCAGCTACCTGATGGACGTGGCCGACCGCGTGTCGGTCGCCGCGCTGGTGCTCGGCTGGTCACTGATGGCGTTTGGTTTGTTCGTGCTGGGCGCGTTGCTGGAGAACCGGCCCTGGTCTGCACGCCTGGAGTTGGCGCGGTTGTGTCTGAATGCGCCGGCATTGTACCTGGCCGGCGCCTTGGGCTTAGCGGTGGTCGCGCCGCTGGCCTGGCTTCTGCTCGTGGCCTACAGCCTGCTCAGCCTCTGGGGGCTGGGCCTGGCTCGCCGCCCTGCGCTCTGCGCGCAGAGTACGGAAGCGCCGGCGCAGCCACAGCAGGCCGCCCAGCGCCACCAGGCCGCCAAGCACCCATAGCTCGTAACGCTTGACGTTGCCCAGCAAGCCTTCGAGGATGGCGCCGAAGTGGTAGGCGGCGGCGCCCAGGGCCACTGCCCAGACGCCCGCGCCTATCCCGTTCAACAGCAGGTAACGGCGTGGCGGGTAACCCGACAGGCCGATGGCCACCGGCATGACCGTGCGCAAACCATAGACAAAGCGGAAGCTCAGCACCCAGATATCGGGGTGGCGGCGGATGTGGTCCAGCGCCCGGTCACCCATTGCCTGCCAGCGCGGCTTGCGCGCCAGGATCCTGCGCCCGTGGCGTCGGCCCATGAAGTACCACAACTGGTCGCCCGCGTAGCTGCCGAAGAAGGCCACCAGGCATACCAGATTGATATCCATGTAACCGCGGAACGCAAGGAATCCCGCAAGCACCAGAATGGTCTCGCCTTCAAAGAAGGTGCCTAGAAAAAGGGCGAAGTAGCCGAAATCCTGCAGGAATTGTTGAAGCATTTTCTGAGGTGCTGGCGAAATGAACGCGCAGCCTACCCCTTCGCGCGCGTTCGTGAAAGTGTCCAAATGTGTCTCGACGTGAACATTTCCAGCGCAGACAATGCCAGAGGCCACTTGCCACGGCTTGCCGATGTGTGTAACACGGGCGTCATAATGAGCGCTTATCTTGCCGCTCAATAGATGATAGGGCGTTAACGTCCTCAGGAACGCCAGATGAATAATGAAGTGCTAAGCCCTGTCGCGATCAAGGATGCTCAGGAGCTCCCAGAAGAGATGCTGCAGACCCCGCCAGACCTGCCTCCGGTGGCCGAGGCTGTAGCGGAACAGGTGGTCGAGCCTGTGGCTCCGGTGCCCGCGCCGTCCCCGGCCATCGCCGTCCCTGGCCTGGACGACAGCAGCCTGTACATTCATCGCGAACTCTCGCAACTGCAGTTCAATATCCGGGTGCTGGAGCAGGCACTGGACGAGAACTACCCGCTGCTGGAACGCCTCAAGTTCCTGTTGATCTTCTCCAGCAACCTCGACGAGTTCTTTGAGATTCGCGTCGCCGGCCTGAAGAAGCAGATCAACTTCGCCCGTGAACAGGCCGGCGCCGATGGCCTGCAGCCGCACCAGGCGCTGGCGCGCATCAGCGAACTGGTGCACATCGAGGTGGATCGTCAGTATGCGATCCTCAACGACGTGCTGCTGCCTGAGCTGGAAAAGCACCAGATCCGCTTCATCCGCCGCCGCTACTGGACACCCAAGCTCAAGACCTGGGTACGCCGCTACTTCCGCGACGAAATTGCCCCGATCATTACCCCGATTGGCCTCGACCCGACTCACCCGTTCCCGCTGCTGGTGAACAAGAGCCTCAACTTCATAGTCGAGCTCGAGGGGGTGGACGCCTTCGGTCGCGACTCGGGTCTGGCGATCATCCCGGCACCACGCCTGTTGCCGCGGGTTATTCGCGTGCCGGAAGAGGTGGGCGGCCCGGGTGCAAACTACGTGTTCCTGTCGTCGATGATCCACGCGCATGCCGACGACCTGTTCCAGGGCATGAAGGTGAAGGGCTGCTATCAGTTCCGTCTGACGCGCAACGCCGACCTGGCGCTGGACTCTGAAGAGGTCGACGACCTGGCCCGCGCGCTGCGCGGCGAGCTGTTCTCGCGCCGCTACGGTGACGCCGTGCGCCTGGAGGTGGCCGACACCTGTCCGAAACACCTGTCGGACTACCTGTTGAAGCAGTTCAGCCTCAGCGAAAGCGAGCTGTACCAGGTCAATGGCCCGGTCAACCTCACCCGCCTGTTCAGCATCACCGGCCTGGACAGCCACCCGGAACTGCAATACACGCCGTTCACCCCGGCGATCCCCAAGCTGCTGGCGAACGCTGACAACATTTTCAGTGTGATCAGCAAGCAGGACATCCTGCTGATGCACCCGTTCGAGTCTTTCACGCCAGTGGTCGACCTGTTGCGCCAGGCCGCCAAGGACCCGCACGTGCTCGCCGTGCGCCAGACCCTGTACCGCTCGGGGGCTAACTCGGAAATCGTCGACGCCCTGGTGGACGCGGCGCGTAACGGCAAGGAGGTCACTGCGGTGATCGAGTTGCGTGCGCGTTTTGACGAAGAGTCCAACCTGCAGATGGCCAGCCGCCTGCAAGCGGCTGGTGCGGTAGTGATCTACGGTGTGGTTGGCTTCAAGACCCACGCCAAGATGATGCTGATTCTGCGCCGCGAGCAGGGCGAGATCGTGCGTTACGCGCACCTGGGTACCGGTAACTACCACGCCGGCAACGCCCGCCTGTACACCGACTACAGCCTGCTGACTTCTGACGATGCGCTCACCGAAGACGTCGGCAAGCTGTTCAGCCAGCTGATCGGCATGGGCAAGACCCTGCGCATGAAGAAGCTGCTGCATGCGCCGTTCACCCTGAAAAAGGGCATGCTCGACATGATCGCGCGGGAAACCCAGTTTGCCCTCGAAGGCAAGCCGGCGCACATCATCGCCAAGTTCAACTCGCTGACCGACGCCAAAGTCATCAAGGCGCTGTACAAGGCCAGCCAGTCGGGCGTGAAAATCGACTTGGTGGTGCGTGGCATGTGCTGCCTGCGCCCGGGCATTCCGGGGGTTTCGCACAACATCCAGGTGCGCTCGATCATTGGCCGCTTCCTCGAGCACACGCGGGTGTTCTACTTCCTCAATGGCGGCGAAGAGCAGATCTACCTGTCTAGCGCCGACTGGATGGAGCGCAACCTCGACAAGCGTGTCGAGACCTGCTTCCCGGTGGAAGGCAAGAAACTGTTGCTGCGGGTGAAGAAGGAGCTGGAAGGCTACCTGACCGACAATACCCACGCCTGGACCTTGCAGCCCGACGGGCGCTACGTGCGCAGCACCCCGACCGGCAACCAGAACCCGCGCAGCGTTCAGGCGACCCTGCTGGAGCGCCTGAGCAACCCGGTCCTCAACGTACGCTGAGGACGAAGCCGACCCGGGCCAGCCACTCCGCCTCGTTGGCGAAGTCAGCCTGGGTCAGCTGATTCTGCTCCAGCCAACCTTCAGGGAAGGCTACATCCAGGCTGTTGTCCCCGCCGTGCAGTTCTACCGTTGGCATCTGCTGGGTGCCGCGGATGTGGTGGAACAGGATGGCGAAGCGCAGCAACACGCACAGGCGCAGCAGCTTGACCCCTTCATCACCCAGTTCGGCGTAACGGTCCTTGGGAATGTTGCGGCGGTGGCCACGCACCAGCAGGGCCATCATCTGCTGATCTTCCCGGGAAAAGCCTGCCAGGTCCGAGTGCTCAATCAGATAGGCGCCGTGCTTGTGGTAGTGATAATGGGCAATGTCCAGCCCGATTTCGTGAACTTTAGCGGCCCAGCCCAGTAGATCGCGCCAGTTTCCGTCTTTCAGGTCCCAGGCATCGGCCACCTGGTCGAATGCGTGCAACGCCTTGCGCTCGACGCGCGCAGCCTGGCCCTGGTCCACGTGATAGCGCTCCATCAGCGAGTTCAGGGTGCGTTCGCGCACATCTTCGTGGTGGTGACGGCCGAGCAGATCGAACAGCACACCTTCGCGCAGGGCGCCGTCGCAGTGATCCATACGGTGCAATTCAAGGGCATCGAAGATGGCTTCGAGAATCGCCAAGCCCGCCGGGAAGATAGTGCGGCGGTCCGGCTTGACGCCGTCGAAGTCGATCTTGTCGACTTCGCCCAGCTTGAACAGCTTGCGTTTGACCCAGGCCAGGCCTTCGGCGTTGACCTCGCCATTGCCCAGGCCGCCGGCCTTGATGGCCGCGCCGATGGCGCGAATGGTGCCGGATGAGCCGATGGCCTCATCCCAGGTCAGGCGGTGCAGGGCATTTTCGATGCTCATCAGTTCCAGGCGCGCGGCAGTGTAGGCCTGGGCATAGCGGGCCGGGGTGATCTTGCCGTCGCGGAAATAGCGCTGGGTAAAGCTCACGCAACCCATCTGCAGGCTTTCGCGCAGCAGCGGCTCGAAGCGCTGGCCAATGATGAATTCGGTACTGCCGCCGCCGATGTCGGCCACCAGGCGCTTGCCGGGTGTGTCGGCCAGGGTGTGCGACACGCCCAGGTAGATCAGGCGCGCCTCTTCACGGCCGGAGATGACCTCCACCGGGTGGCCGAGGATGGCTTCGGCGCGCTGGATGAATTCGTTACGGTTGCGCGCTTCGCGCAAGGCGTTGGTGCCGACGATGCGCACGGAGCCTGCCGGCATGCCGTTGATCAGCTGGGAAAAGCGCTTGAGGCAATCCAGGCCTCTTTCCATTGCCTCTTCACTGAGCATGCGCTCTTCGTCGATGCCTGCGGCCAGTTGAACCTTCTCGCCGAGCCGCTCAAGGATGCGGATTTCGGTATGGTGGGCCTTGGCCACGACCATGTGAAAACTGTTGGAGCCAAGGTCGATGGCGGCGATCAGGGACAGGTTCTTCGCGATGGTATGCGGCATGATCTGGTTGTTCTCGGTCGTTAACCTGGCAATCGTGCCACGATAGCAGGCTATCGCCAACGCGTGACACTCAGCCGTTGTACTGGCCTTGATGCAAGGCAATGTGCCATTCGATTCTATGACGGCCATATGACAGTTTCGATTCGCGGCGTCTTGCGCAACTATAGTTACACTCAATCGTCCGTGGCTTCCTGTCCGGCGTAGGTGCGGCTATCATGGGCCACGTTTTTTGCTTACGACCCTGGAGATATCCATGAGCAGCGATCTGATCAAACATGTCACCGACGCCTCCTTCGAAGCCGATGTCCTGAAGGCCGAAGGCGCGGTACTGGTCGACTACTGGGCTGAATGGTGCGGTCCATGCAAGATGATCGCTCCGGTTCTGGACGACATCGCTTCCACCTACGAGGGCAAACTGACCGTCGCCAAGCTGAACATCGACGAGAACCAGGAAACCCCGGCCAAGCACGGTGTGCGTGGTATCCCGACGCTGATGCTGTTCAAGAACGGCAACGTCGAAGCCACCAAGGTTGGTGCACTGTCCAAATCGCAGCTGGCCGCATTCCTCGACGCCCACCTGTGATGTGAAAAGGCCCCGCAAATGCGGGGCTTTTCTTTTTCAGAGCACTAGACGCAGAAAAAAGCAAGTGTTACATTCGGCCTCGCACTGCTTTTCCAGTGCCCTCTACATGCCGTCGCCGAAGCATCCCTAATTCGAATCAGTACGCGATCCTGTCGCCATCCAGCGGCGCGGCCTCATTAAGCCAGAAGCTTAATTCTCCCTTCTTACATGATTACGTCATTCCCCTTATGAACCTGACTGAACTCAAGCAAAAGCCGATTACCGATCTTTTGGAAATGGCCGAACAGATGGGCATCGAAAACATGGCCCGTTCGCGCAAACAGGACGTGATTTTCGCCCTGCTGAAGAAGCATGCGAAAAGCGGCGAAGAGATCTCGGGTGACGGCGTGCTGGAGATTCTCCAGGATGGTTTCGGTTTCCTGCGTTCGGCTGATGCGTCCTACCTGGCCGGCCCAGACGACATCTATGTCTCGCCCAGCCAGATCCGCCGTTTCAACCTGCGTACCGGCGACACCATCGTCGGCAAGATCCGCCCACCGAAGGAAGGGGAGCGTTACTTCGCCCTGCTGAAGGTCGATACCATCAACTTCGACCGCCCGGAAAACGCGAAGAACAAGATCCTGTTCGAAAACCTGACGCCGCTGTTCCCGAACAAGCGCCTGAAGATGGAGGCCGGTAACGGCTCCACCGAAGACTTGACCGGTCGCGTCATCGACCTTTGCGCCCCGATCGGCAAAGGCCAGCGCGGCCTGATCGTTGCCCCGCCGAAAGCCGGTAAGACGATCATGCTGCAGAACATTGCGGCCAATATTACCCGCAACAACCCCGAGTGCCACCTGATCGTCCTGCTGATCGACGAGCGCCCGGAAGAAGTGACCGAAATGCAGCGCACCGTGCGTGGCGAAGTGGTTGCTTCCACCTTCGACGAGCCGCCAACCCGCCACGTGCAGGTTGCCGAGATGGTGATCGAGAAGGCCAAGCGCCTGGTCGAGCACAAGAAAGATGTGGTTATCCTGCTGGACTCGATCACTCGACTGGCACGTGCCTACAACACCGTGATCCCGAGCTCCGGCAAGGTGCTGACCGGTGGTGTCGACGCCCACGCCCTCGAGAAGCCCAAGCGCTTCTTCGGTGCTGCGCGGAACATCGAGGAAGGCGGTTCGCTGACCATTATCGCCACTGCGCTGGTTGAAACCGGCTCGAAGATGGACGAAGTGATCTACGAAGAGTTCAAGGGCACCGGCAACATGGAGCTGCCGTTGGACCGCCGCATTGCTGAGAAGCGTGTGTTCCCGGCCATCAACATCAACCGCTCCGGCACCCGCCGCGAAGAGTTGCTGACCGCTGACGACGAGCTGCAGCGTATGTGGATTCTGCGCAAGCTGCTGCACCCGATGGACGAAATCGCTGCCATCGAGTTCCTGGTCGACAAGCTCAAGCAGACCAAGACCAACGATGAGTTCTTCCTGTCGATGAAGCGCAAGTAAGCGAGCGTTTCAGGCTGGATTGATTGGGGCCGCCTTGCGGCCCTTCGCGGGCAAGCCCGCTCCTGCACAGGTCATTGCGGCCCTTGTAGGAGCGGGCTTGCCCGCGAAGGGATGCATAGCGGCCCCAATGCATTTTCACCCCCAAACAAGGCCCGAACGGCGCTACACTCTGCACCCCGACCGATACGGCCAACACGAGGCTCCTGCATGCAGTATCGCGACTTGCGCGACTTCATCCGTGGCCTGGAACAGCGCGGCGAGCTCAAGCGCATCCAGGTACCGATCTCCCCCGTCCTGGAAATGACCGAGGTCTGCGACCGCACCCTGCGCGCCAAGGGCCCGGCATTGCTGTTCGAAAAGCCCACCGGCTTCGATATCCCCGTGCTGGGCAACCTGTTCGGTACCCCGGAGCGGGTGGCCATGGGCATGGGCGCCGAGTCGGTCAGCGAACTACGGCAAATCGGCAAGCTACTGGCCTTCCTCAAGGAGCCCGAGCCGCCCAAGGGCCTGAAGGACGCCTGGTCGAAGCTGCCGATCTTCAAGAAGGTCGTGTCGATGGCGCCAAAAGTGGTCAAGGACGCGGTGTGCCAGGAAGTGGTGGTCGAGGGTGACGATGTCGACCTTGGCACGCTGCCGATTCAGCACTGCTGGCCTGGCGACGTGGCGCCGCTGATTACCTGGGGCCTCACAGTGACCCGGGGCCCGAACAAGGACCGCCAGAACCTGGGCATCTACCGCCAGCAGGTGATCGGCCGCAACAAGGTGATCATGCGCTGGCTCAGCCACCGTGGCGGCGCCCTCGACTACCGAGAGTGGTGCGAGAAGAACCCCGGCCAGCCGTTTCCGGTCGCCGTGGCCCTGGGCGCTGACCCGGCGACCATTCTCGGCGCCGTGACCCCGGTCCCGGACACCCTATCCGAGTACGCCTTCGCCGGCCTGCTGCGGGGCAATCGCACCGAGCTGGTCAAGTGCCGTGGCAGCAACCTGCAGGTACCGGCAACCGCCGAGATCATTCTGGAAGGGGTGATCCACCCGGGCGAAATGGCCCCGGAAGGCCCGTACGGCGATCACACGGGCTACTACAACGAAGTGGACAGTTTCCCGGTGTTCACTGTCGAGCGCATCACCCACCGGCAAAAACCGATCTACCACAGCACCTACACCGGCCGGCCGCCAGATGAGCCGGCCATTCTCGGCGTGGCGCTGAACGAAGTCTTCGTGCCGATCCTGCAGAAGCAGTTCCCGGAAATCACCGACTTCTACCTGCCGCCGGAAGGCTGCTCGTACCGCATGGCGGTGGTGACCATGAAGAAACAGTACCCCGGCCACGCCAAGCGCGTAATGCTGGGTGTGTGGTCGTTCCTGCGACAGTTCATGTACACCAAGTTCGTTATTGTCACCGATGACGATATCAACGCTCGTGACTGGAACGATGTGATCTGGGCCATTACCACGCGCATGGACCCCAAGCGTGATACGGTAATGATTGACAACACTCCGATCGACTACCTGGACTTTGCGTCACCGGTGTCGGGGCTGGGTTCGAAGATGGGCCTGGACGCTACTCACAAGTGGCCGGGCGAGACTACACGCGAATGGGGCCGGGTCATCGTCAAGGATGAGGCCGTCACCCGCCGTATCGATGAGCTGTGGGATCAGTTGGGAATAGATTGATGCAGGTAACGTTGCAGCCGTCCGGGGCGGTGCTGGCGCTTGAACCCGGGGAAAGGATCCTGGATGGAGCACGGCGGCTGGGCTATGACTGCCCAAACAGCTGCCGCAATGGCAATTGCCATGTTTGCGCCGCGTTGTTGGTTGAAGGGCGGGTTCGCCAGGATGGCGAAGTCCGCGACCATGGCGAGTTGTTCACCTGCATTGCCGAACCGCTGGAGGACTGCGTGTTGCTCTGGGACGGTGTGCTTGCCTTGGGCGAACTGCCAGTGCGCAAGCTGGCGTGCAGCGTCAGTGAGTGCGTCGACGTCGGCGGCGACGTCTGGCGGGTGCGCCTGCGTGCGCCTGCCGGCAAGCCTCTGCGCTACCACGCGGGGCAATACCTGATGATCGAACGTGAGGGCGGCAAGCAGGCAGCCTTCTCGCTGGCGTCCGCGCCACATGCCGGGCGTGAACTGGAGCTGCATGTGCTGGCGCGTGAGCCCAGTGCGGTGCAACTGATCGACCAGCTCAGGCGAAATGGCCTGGCGCGCATCGAAATGCCGTTTGGCGACACCCATCTGGCCGAGCTGCCTGACGGGCCGCTGGTGCTGATTGCCGCTGGCACCGGCATGGGCCAGATGCACAGCCTGGTCGAGCACTGCCGGGCTCAGGGCTTCAAGCACCCGGTACACCTGTACTGGGGGGTGCGCCGGCCGGAGGATTTCTATCAGATCGAACACTGGGACGAATGGCAGCGCCTGCCTAACCTGTTCCTGCATCAAGTGGTCAGCGACCTGTGCGGCTGGGAAGGTCGCTGCGGCATGCTGCATGAAGCGGTCTGCGAAGACATTGCCGACCTCAATAGCGTGCATGTGTATGCCAGCGGCTCACCGAACATGATCTATGCCACGCTCGACGCCCTGGTCGAAGCCGGTATGGATGCGCACCGCATGCGTGCCGATGTGTTTGCCTACGCGCCGCGCGGTTAATAACCGAAGTTTGAAAGTGTCGGTATAAGGCGGTAATTGTTACCGCCTTGGCCAATAACTTTCACCGCTGCTGAAACAGTACTTCCCAATCGTCGGAGACGCGTATGAAACGCGTGCTCAAAGGCTTGAGTATTCCTGCAATTCTGGCCTATGGTTACTGCAAGCGCCCTTGGTACAGCGGCCTGGGGCCGCAGCGTAATCGAATCTCGCTACATCCGTAGTTCACAGGAATAATGGCGGCAGCTTATGTCGGCACTTGAAAGTATGTCTTGGGAAGTTTCATACCCTCCGGCACTCGATTTCGGTCAGCAACATACTCGCGAACAGTTGTTCAGCTCCATGAAAACAACCATGTCCAGGCACCAGGGCGGGCCGGTGTGGCTGTTTGCCTATGGCTCGTTGATCTGGCGCCCGGAGTGCAATTCGGTGGAGCGCCAGCGCGCGCGGGTACATGGCTATCACCGTGGCTTGTACCTGTGGTCGCATGAACATCGCGGTACCCCGGAAACGCCCGGCCTGGTGTTTGGCCTGGACCGCGGTGGTTCCTGCAGCGGCTTTGCCTACCGGCTGGATGAACGCAACCTGGACGACTCACTGATGGCCTTGTGGCAACGCGAGATGCCCTATCCGGCCTACCGGCCGCACTGGCTCAACTGCCGCCTGGGCGATGGTAGCAAGGTGCAGGCCTTGGGCTTTGTACTGGAGCGGCATCTGCCGTGCTATGCCGGCAACTTGCCGGATACCTTGCTCAGCCAGATCCTGGCCAGTGCCAAGGGGCGTTATGGCACCACGCGGGACTATGTCGAGCAGACCTTGAATGCACTGCGCAGTCACCAGATGCCCGATCGCAACCTGGAAGCGCGATTCAGGCGTTGCCACAATCTGCGCGAAGTCTGAGCAACCTGTTCCGGCCTCTTCGCGGGTAAACCCTGTAGGAGCGGGTTTACCCGCGAATACGGTGGTGGCGACAACGGTGAACGGCGGGTGGAATTGGCCGGCAGGCCCGCCCCCTTCGCGGGTAAACCCGCTCCTACAGGCGACCGCGCAGAGGCCCGTACTGCCTTACCTGGCCAGCACCACCAACTTACCCACAGCCTGCCGTTGCCCCAGCTTCTCGATAGCAGCCCCGGCTTCTGCCAGTGGATAAGTCCGCGACACCAGCGGCTTCAACTTGCCCTCGGCATGCCAGGCAAACAGCTGGTGGAAGTTGGCCGCGTTGTCCTCCGGCTGGCGCTGGGCAAATGCCCCCCAGAACACGCCCAGTACTGCCGCGCCCTTGAGCAGCACCAGGTTGGCCGCCAGTTGTGGAATGCTGCCGCTGGCAAAACCCACCACCAAGAGCCTGCCATTCCAGGCCAGCCCGCGCACCGCTTGTTCGAACAGCTCGCCACCGACCGGGTCATAGATCATGTCCACGCCCTGGCCGCCGGTCAGGCGTTTGATTTCTTCGCGCAGGTTGGCCTGGCTGTAGTCGATCAGCTCATCCGCCCCGGCAGCCTTGGCCACGGCCAGTTTCTCGGCACTGCTGGCCGCCGCGATCACCCGCGCGCCCATGGCCTTGCCGATCTCCACCGCCGCCAGGCCCACCCCGCCGGAAGCGCCCAGTACCAGCAGGGTCTCGCCGGCTTGCAACTGGCCACGCTGGCGCAGGGCGTGCATCGAGGTACCGTAGGTCATGCCGAAGGCCGCAGCGGTGGTGAAGTCCATGCTTACCGGGATCGGCAGAACGTTATAGAACGGCACCGCCACTTGCTCGGCGAACGCACCCCAGCCGGTGAGCGCCATGACCCGGTCACCTACCTTGAACGCGCCGGCCTTTTCGCCGACGGCGGCCACCACGCCCGCTGCCTCGCCACCTGGAGAGAACGGCAGCGGTGGCTGGAACTGGTACTTGCCTTCGATGATCAAGGTGTCGGGAAAGTTGACCCCGGCAGCCTGCACGTCCAGCAGGATCTCGTTCTTCTTCGGCAGTGGGCTGGCCACTTCTTCCAGCACCAGGTTACGCGCCGGACCCAGGGTTTTGCACAACACAGCTTTCATCGGGGCTATTCCTTTGCGGGTAGTGGCCGATAAGTGTAGGAGGGCCGCTTGGCAGGTCAACGAGCATGGCCCGCCCTGATGGGCCGGCATAAGCCCGGGCTTGGGTTTGAGCGGTGTGCTGGGTAAGCTGGCGCCAACTGTATTGAGGAGCGAATTCGTGAAAGCGTGGATCATGATGGTGCTGGCGCTGCTGCTGCCGGCTGCGGCCATGGCCGAGGAAGCCAAGGAAGGGGTGCCCAAGGTCGCCTACATCAGTCTGAGCCCGCCCTTCGTTGGCAACTATGCGCTCGACGGCAGCCCGCGGCTGCGCGTGTACAAGGCTGACGTGGCCCTGCGCGTGACGGGCGACGAAGCGGCCAAGACGGTGAAGCACCACGAACCGCTGATCCGTAACCAGCTGGTGGCACTGTTCACCCAGCAGACGGTGGACAGCATGAGCAACGTCGAGGCCAAGGAGCATCTTCGCCAAGAGGCGCTGAAACAGGTGCAGCAGGTGCTGGAGGCGGAAGAGGGCAAGCCGATCGTTGAAGACTTGCTGTTCAACAACCTGATTGTGCAGTGACCTGAAACAGTGTGAGGTCCATCACTGGTAAGTCGGATTGAATCCAGGCTTACCCCGTGTGTAGGACCCTTCTGTCTTTCCTGTAAGCCATGCTGGGCCAAGTGCGACATGATCTACACGGTGGCTACCTCCAGATTGGACAGATGTCGGGTCAAATCGCGGCAAGGAAGTGGTCGGGAATACATGACCTTTAAAATGCGGCCAGAGCATTTCGCCGCCGTGAGGGCTGCAGTTGGCTTTACGCTGGGTTTCACACATCCAGCAACAGAGCGGTCTGTTGTCAATGTTACGCTCGATGCGTGATAATCAGCCTGTTCCCGCAAGGGGCTTGTAAGACTCTGAGGATCCTGGTTCGACCAGCAATTACAGAGCCGGGCAGGTATATGGCGATGACAAGTCGACCTGTCTGTGAGTAGGGCGCCGAAAGGCGCCCTTTGTCTTTGTGCCAGTTTTCCAATTTTCGGCGGACGCTCGCGCATGCCTTCAAGACGCCAGGCTCCGACGAAACCGTACCAGCGCCACGCTGAAGAACACCAGGCCGATCAGGCCCAGCGCCAGGATATCCGGCCATACCACCGCCCACCCGGCATCCCGGAACAGGATTGCGGCACTCAGGCTGACAAAGTGCGTTGAGGGTGACCCTTGCATCACCCACTGCAGCCACTGCGGCATACTGTCCAGAGGTGTGCTGCCGCCGGACAGCAACAGCATCGGGATGATCACCGGGATCGCCAGCAGGCCGAACTGCGGCGTCGAGCGCGCCAGGGTGGCGAGGAAAATACCCAGCGATGTACTGGCGAACAGGTACAGCGCGGTCACGGCCAGGAACAGCCCCATCGAGCCAGACAGCGGCACGCCCAGTGCACCTTTGACGACTACCACCAACGAAATCCAGGTGCAGATCACCACCACCAGCGCGTTGCTGCCGATCTTGGCCAGCATGATCTCCAGCGCGGTCAGCGGCAGCACCAACAGGTGGTCGAGGGTGCCGTGCTCACGCTCACGCAGCAGCGCGGTGCCAGTGAGGATGATCGCCAGGATGGTGATGTTGTTGACGATCTGGATCACAGCCAGAAACCAGCCCCCCTCCAGGTTGGGGTTGAACAGCGCCTTGGGGTTGATCAGCACCGGGCTTTGCACGTTGCCACGTTGGCTGTAGTCGAGCAGCTCACGCTCGAAGATGCGGCCGATGTAGCCGGCGCCCATGAACGCTTGGCTCATGGCCGTGGCATCGACGTTGATCTGCAGCTCCGGCGAGCGCCCGGCCAGCAGGTCGCTCTGGAAGTTCACCGGTACGTTGATGACGAAGGTGTACTGGCCGCTGTCCATGGCCTGGTCCAGGCGGTCCGGGGGCAGCGGCACGGCTGGCTGGAACTCGGGCGGTTGCAGGGCTTCGCTGAGCTTGCGCGAGAGCAGGCTATGGTCTTCATCCACCACCGCCACGCTGGCGTTGTGTACGCCGATCACCGAGCCGGCTGCCGGCATGTAGATCGCCACGCTGAAGGCATATAGCAGGAACAGCAGCAGGACGCTGTCATGGCGCAGGCTGGTCAGTTCTTTCAGGCCCACGCGCAGGGTGTGGTTCAGGCGCGACATGTCAGGCCTCCTGCTTTTTCAGCATTGCCAGGCTCAGGCCGGTGAACGCGGCAAAGAAGCTCAGCAGAATCAGGCACTGCGGCCACAATTCGCGCAGGCCTAACGCCTTGGTGAAGGTGCCGACTGCGATGTCGAGGAAGTAGCCCGCCGGGAACAACTGGCCCATCACCGCTGCTGCGCCGTCCAGCGACGAGCGTGGCACGATCAGCCCGGAAAACTGGATGGTCGGCAGGCTGGTAATGATCATGGTGCCGAGAATGGCGGCGATCTGGGTGCGGGTGAATGCCGAAATCAGCAGGCCCAGGCTGGTGGTTGCCAGCAGGTAGGCCACACCGCCACATGCCAAAGCCAGTACGCTGCCCTTGAGCGGTACGGCGAACAGCCAGCGGTTCATCGCCACCAGCAGCGCCAGGTTGACCAGGCTCACAGCCAGGTAAGGCATCTGCTTGCCAAGCAGGAATTCCAGGCGGGTGAGGGGGGTGGCGTAGAAGTTGGTGATGGAGCCGAGCTCCTTCTCGCGCACGATGCCCAGTGCCGTGAGCATGGCCGGAATGAAGGCCAGTATCAGTGCCATCACGCCCGGTCCGATGGCGTTCACGCTGACCACATCCTGGTTGTAGCGGAAACGCGTTTCCAGGCGCACCGGGTCCTGGCGTGGCTGCGGTTGTGGGCTGACCTTTGCCAGTTGCTCCAGGTTGGCCTGGTGCACGGCTTCCACGTAGTTGCGGCTGGTTTCTGCGCGGAACGGCATGCCACCGTCGAGCCAGGCAGCCACCACCGGCTGGCGCCCTGCGTACAGGTCGCGGCCAAAGCCGGGCGGAATCTCCAGTGCCAGTTTGATTTCCGAGCGTTGCAGGCGCTGGTGCAGCTCGCTGCTGTCGCGGATCGGCGCCTGTTCGGCAAAGTAGCGTGAGCCACGGAAGGCTTCGAGGTAGGCACGACTTTGCGGGCTCTGGTCCTGATCGTGCACGGCAAAGGCGAGGTTTTCCACATCCAGTGAAATGCCGTAGCCGAAGATCACCATCATGAACACTGCACCCAGTAAGGCGAAGGCCAGGCGCACCTTGTCGCGCAGCAGCTCCTTGCCCTCACGGCCGGCCACTGCCAGCAGGCGGCGCAGGCTGAAGCCCTGGCGTAGCGGTAGGGTGGGGGTGGACGCCTGTTCCAGCACACTGCTGTCGGTGGCGGTTGGCGCCAGTTCCTGGGCCTGTTCCAGGCAGCGGACGAACGCGTCCTCCAGTGTGTCGCCCTGGTACTGGTGCTGCAGGGCATCGGGCGTGTCGCAGGCCAGCACCCGCCCGGCGTGCATCAGGGAAATACGATCGCAGCGCTGGGCTTCGTTCATGAAGTGGGTGGAGAGGAAAATGGTCACGCCCTGCTCGCGGGACAGCTCTACCAGCAGGCGCCAGAAGTCGTCGCGGGCGGCCGGGTCGACGCCGGAGGTCGGTTCGTCGAGGATCAACACTTCCGGACGATGTAGAACCGCCACTGCCAGCGACAGGCGCTGGCGCAAACCAAGGGGCAGGGCGCCAGACGGTTGGTCGGCGATAGCTGCAAGGTCGAAGCGCTCGATCAGCTCATCGATGCGCTGGGCGCTCTCGGCTTTGGGCAAGTCGAACAGGCGGGCATGCAGGGCCAGGTTCTGCCGGGTGCTGAGCTCGCCATACAGAGAGAAACTCTGCGACATGAAGCCGACCCGCTTGCGTGTGGCCAGGTCGCTGGCGTCCACCGGGCGACCCAGCAGGCTGGCGCTGCCCTCGCTGGCCGGCATCAGGCCGGTAAGCACTTTCATGGTGGTGGTCTTGCCGCAACCGTTGGACCCCAGGAAGCCGAAGATCTCCCCGCGACCAATGGCGAAACTGACCTTGTTCACCGCTGTGAAGTCGCCAAAACGCAGGGTCAGGTCGTGTGCCTCGATGGCGACCGGGCCGTCCGTGGCTTGGCGCGGCGGGATTGCCAGTGGTTGATGCTGCGCCTTGCCCGCGCCCTGGTAATGGGTAAAGGCGTCATCCAGTTTGCCGCTCGGGGTGACTGCAGCCAGTTCGTGGCTAGGGCCGGCGGCCAGCAGCCGGCCGCCATCGAGCATCAGGCAATGCTCGAACTGTTCGGCTTCTTCCATGTAGGCGGTAGCCACCAGCAGGGTCAGTTGCGGGCGTTGTGCGCGAACCTGTTCAACCAGCTCCCAGAAGCGCCGCCGCGACAGTGGGTCGACGCCGGTGGTCGGCTCGTCCAGGATAAGCAGGTCTGGCTCGTGGATCAGCGCGCAGCAAAGGCCCAGCTTCTGCTTCATGCCACCCGACAGCTTGCCGGCCGGGCGCTGGGCAAAGCGCTGCAGGTCGGTGGCCTGCAACAGATTGGCCATGCGCTGCTCACTCTCGCGGCGGCCCAGCCCGAACAGGGTGGCGAAAAAGCGGATGTTCTCGCTGATCGACAGTTCCGGGTACAGGTTGTTGCCCAGCCCCTGCGGCATGAACGCCACTTTGGGGTAGAGCGCCGTGCGATGGCGGCGTTGGCGGATCGAGCCGCCCAGCACCTGCAGCTCTCCCTGCTGTAGGCGTTTCACGCCGGCGATCAGCCCCAGCAGGGTCGATTTGCCAGCCCCGTCAGGGCCGATCAGCGCGCAGCGGGTACCCACAGGGAGGCTGAAGCCTAGTGGGTGGAGGGCTATCAGATCGCCGTAACGGTGGCTGATGCCTTCGGCCAGCAGTGCCGGGGCGTTCATTGCAGGTTGGCCGGCCAGTCCACCTCAGCCGTGCGTACATAGCCGGCGCCTGGCATGCCTGGTTTGGCTTGCGGCACGGCGCCCGGGTCGCTCAGGCGCAGTTTGACCCGGAACACCAGCTTTTGCCGTTCGTCGCGGATTTCCACCTGTTTAGGGGTGAACTGGGCCTTGGCTGCGACAAAGGCCACCTTGGCCGGCAGCGCGCGCTCGGGCAGGGCGTCGAGCACGATGCGCGCCTGGTCGCCTACGGTCAGTCGGCCGCTGGTGGACGCCGGCAGGTACAGGTTCATGTACTGGTCGCTGGGGTCGATCAGCATCAGCACACGACCGCCGGCACCCAGCACTTCACCGGGTTCGGCCAGGCGCAGCTGGATGATGCCGTTGATGGGCGCACGCAGGCTGCTGTCGTCGATTTCACTGGTGAGCTGCGCCACTTGAGCTTCGGCGGCGCCAATGGCGGCCTTGATCGCTGCCAGTTGGGCGCGGGCAGCCACTACTGCTGCGTTTGCCGTGTCAAAGCGCGCCTGCTGTTGGTCGAGCAACTGCTGGCTGGCGAACTTGCGCTGGAAGATTTCGCGTACGCGCTTGAGCTCCTGGCTGGCCAACAGCAGTTCACTCTGGCGCAGTTGCACGCTGGCCTGGGCGGCGGCGTAGTTTTCCCGGGCGCGCAGCACTTCGGCTTCGGCCTGGCTGCGCTGGGCTTCCATGGTGCGGGTGTCGATGCGCGCCAGTAGCTGGCCACGGGTCACGTTGTCGCCTTCATCGACCAGTACTTCGGCCAGGCGACCGGGGATCTTGCTGGCGATCTGCACTTCGGTGGCTTCAAGGCGGCCGTTGCCCATGCTCAGGCCTTCGGGCAACTGGTCGTGGAGCGACTTCCAGTACCCCAGCCCGCCGGCTGCAGCGAGCAGTGCGATCAGTGCAGTGGCGAAGATTCTAGGGGCATATCGGTTCATCGTTCAGCATCCTTGCGGTCATGCACGGTACATCATGCCTGGCGGCCATGTGTGGCGTGTTGATATCGGTCAAGCCCTTGACCTTAGCTGCCTATTCAGCGCAATGCGACAATCACCGCCCATTGCTCGGGCGTTACCGGCATGACCGACAGGCGGCTGCCTTTCTGCACCAGCGGCAACTCGACCAGACCGGCCTGCTGTTTCAGTCGCCCCAGTTCCAGCACCCTTGGGAAAGTTTGTACGTGGGCCACATCCACCGCGCTCCACGGGTTCTTGTCGGTCGTGGCCTTGGCGTCGTGATAATGGCTTTCAGGGTCCAGCGCGGTCGGGTCGGGGTAGGCTGCGCGGGTGATTCTGGCAATGCCGGCGATGCCGGGTTGCGGGCAGCTGGAGTGGTAGAAGAAGAATTCGTCACCCACGCTCATGGCCCGCAGAAAATTACGCGCCTGATAGTTGCGCACGCCGTCCCAGCGCGCTTCACCCAAGCGTGCAAGGGCTTCGATGGAGAGCTCGTCGGGCTCGGATTTCATCAGCCAGTAAGCCATGAATGCTGCTCCTGAAAAGGTTTGAAATAACCTGTTGCACCAAACCGACAGCCGGTTGGCGTCAAGGTTTGCGTGCGGACGCATGTTGTCGGAAAATGCGCCCCGTTTAAAGCGCGTGCGCCGGCGGTACCCAGAATATCGCCGAGTACTGAACAGTTTGCCTGGGGGGCAATCTTCGATGAATCAACGTAAAAAGCCGGATCTGCTGTGGATCCTGGTGTTCATTTTTGGCCTGGGTGTGGTCACTACCGGTTATGCGCAAGGCTTCTGGGAGCGCAAGCTGGACAACGCCTATCAGATGCCGGTCGACGCCAGCCAGCCACAACGTTGATACCCCCCCCCCGCTGGCGCCGCTCAACGTGGCGCCAGGTACCAGCCACGGTCCGAGACCGTGCCCTGCAGCGGAACATCCCAACTGGCCTGCGCCAGCCGCTCGACCTTCTGGCATTCATGCGCCAGCCCCAGCAGCAATGGTTTTTTCCAGGTTTGCCGACGCGCCTGGTAGGCCAGGCTGCGATCATAGAAGCCACCGCCCATACCCAAGCGGCCGCCCACTTCGTCAAACCCGACCAGCGGTAGCAGAATCAGGTCCAGCGCCCAGATCGGCCGCTGGCGTTTGCGATCGATAATCGGCTCTGGAATACGAAAGCGGTTGGGCTTGAGCTTCTCACCCTGCTCAAAACGCTGGAACACCATGCGCGTGCGCGGCCAGGCGTGCAGTACCGGCAGGTAGATGCACTTGCCGCGACGCTGGGCTTCGCGCATCAGCAGGCGAGGGTCGATTTCACCGTCGTTGGGGAGGTACAGGGCAATGTGGCGGGCGCGGCGGAACAAGGGGTGTTGCGCCAGCTGGCGGTACAGGCCGAGGGTGGCCTGGCGTTGCTGGGCAGGGGTAAGGGCGCGGCGGGCATTGCGAAGCAGGCGACGTAGCTGGGGGCGGGTGAGCGGCACGTTTTCGGTCATGGCACGGGCGATCCCAGATGTGCTGGCTTTAGTACGAACAGTGCCTGCGGGTGAATCGTCGTACAAAGCTTGAATAAAGTCGGCCAAAACGAATTGCCCGCCGGTGGGCGGGCAAGGAAATTCAGGCTCCCCGATAAGACCGCTATCGGTGTAGCCCTTGAACCCGAAAGTTCAAGGTGGAGATTGCAGGGGGCGTTAAGGCTTTCCGTCGGGCGGACATGCACACCGGCCCCAGCGTGCAACCCCCGTGGTTGTGCGTATCGGCTCAGGGACATAACCGACTGGCGCATCCCCCAGGGAGTGGCGCCAGTATACCAATCTCAGCCGATTTTGGTATCCGTGTCGTCGGACAAAGCCTTATCTACCCGATCCAGCAGGTCGCGCACCTGTTCGCGGTTCGTGCCGGTGACTGGCGCGTCGTTGCGGTCTTCCTGGCGGTGCAGCATTTCGTGGGTAATGTTCAACGCTGCCATGACCGCGATGCGGTCGGCACCGATCACCTTGCCGCTGCTGCGAATTTCGCGCATCTTGCCGTCCAGGTAGCGCGCAGCGCTGACCAGGTTGTTGCGCTCTTCCGGCGGGCAGATGATCGAGTATTCCTTGTCGAGGATCTGCACGGTGACGCTATTGCTTGAACTCATGAGTCTTGCTCCAGAGCCTTGAGGCGTAAAATCATCGACTCGACTTTGCGCTTGGCGATCTCGTTCTTTTCGATGAGGTGGGCGCGCTCTTCGCGCCAGGATTTTTCCTGAGCTACTAGGAGTGCATTTTGCCGTTTTAGTTGCTCGACGCGTTCGATCAGCAACTCGAATCGGCTCATCAGTGCCTGCAGGTCGTTCTCTTGCGTGGGTTGCACTCGATTCGCTCCGTCGTTGACTCACCTGGCGATGATGCCTCTCCCTGGGCGGCAACGGCCAGTGCCGATGGTCTTGGCGCGCCTGCCGGTGCTAGGATACAAGGTCTTCATTCTAGACATTGCGCCGTCTGGCGCCTAGCTGCCCATGCCCAATACTCAATCGCCCTACAACGCTTTCGCCATGCTGCTCTCGAGCAATGGCCATCCTGTCACCCCGGCCGAACTGCACGGCCTGCTGATTGGCCGCAGCTGCGCCGGCGCCGGCTTCGATGCCGATGCCTGGTTGGCCGATGCCGCCCAACTGCTGGAAATCGAGCCTGGTGACAGTGTCCGCAATGCCTTGGTCGGCTTGCAGGAAATGGTCAAGGGTGAGCTGACCAGCGACGACATGGCGATTGTCCTGCTGCTGCCTTCCGATGATGCTGCACTGAGCGACCGCGCCACCGCGCTGGGCCAGTGGTGCCAAGGCTTCGTGACCGGTTTCGGCCTGAACGCTGGCGGTAAGGACTTGTCCGACGAGGCCAAGGAAGTGCTGCAGGACCTGGTGGCCATTTCGCAGGTCCAGGAAGCGCTCGAAGAGTCCGAGGACGGTGAGAGCGACTACATGGAAGTCATGGAATACCTGCGCGTGGCGCCCCTGCTGCTGTTCTCCGAGCTGGCCAAGCCGGCCGCACCCGCGCCCAAGCCCTCGCTGCACTGATCAACCAAGGGTAGTCTGCCCATGAGCCACATTCCCAAGGCCGAGTATGCCCGTCGGCGCAAGGCGCTGATGGCGCAGATGGTCCCCAACAGCATCGCCATTCTGCCCGCCGCTGCGGTTGCCATCCGCAACCGCGACGTCGAGCACGTGTACCGCCAGGACAGCGACTTCCAGTACCTCAGCGGCTTCCCGGAGCCCGAGGCGGTGATTGCTTTGATTCCAGGGCGTGAGCATGGCGAGTACGTGCTGTTCTGCCGTGAACGCAACCCCGAGCGCGAGCTGTGGGACGGCCTGCGGGCCGGCCAGGAAGGGGCGGTGCGCGATTTCGGCGCTGACGATGCCTTCCCCATCACGGATATCGACGAGATCCTGCCTGGCCTGATCGAAGGCCGCGAGCGGGTCTACAGCGCCATGGGCAGCAACCCGGAGTTCGACCGCCGTCTGATGGACTGGATCAACGTGATCCGCTCCAAGGCACGCCTGGGCGCCCAGCCACCGAACGAGTTCGTTGCGCTGGATCATCTGCTGCACGATATGCGCCTGTATAAATCGGCGGCGGAAGTGAAGGTGATGCGTGCTGCTGCAGACATTTCTGCGCGGGCCCATGTGCGGGCCATGCAGGCCTGCCGCGCCGGGCTGCACGAGTACAGCCTGGAAGCCGAGCTGGACTACGAATTCCGCAAGGGCGGGGCGAAGATGCCGGCCTACGGCTCGATCGTTGCGGCCGGGCGCAATGGCTGCATCCTGCACTATCAACAGAACGATGCGCCGCTCAAGGATGGCGACCTGGTGCTGATCGACGCCGGCTGCGAAATCGACTGCTATGCCAGCGACATCACCCGCACCTTCCCGGTCAGTGGGCGGTTTTCGCCAGAGCAGAAGGCCATCTACGAGCTGGTGCTCAAGGCTCAGGCGGCGGCGTTTGCCGAAATAGCCCCCGGCAAGCACTGGAACCACGCCCATGAGGCGACCGTGCGGGTCATCACCGCGGGCCTGGTGGAGCTGGGCTTGCTCGAAGGTGATGTGCAGGCGCTGATCGACAGCGAAGCGTATCGCGCCTTCTACATGCACCGCGCCGGGCACTGGCTGGGCATGGATGTGCACGACGTGGGCGAGTACAAGGTGGGCGGCGAGTGGCGGGTACTGGAACCTGGCATGGCGCTGACCGTGGAGCCGGGTATCTACATTGGCGCCGACAATCAGGCTGTGGCCAAAAAGTGGCGCGGCATTGGGGTAAGGATCGAGGACGACGTGGTAGTGACCAGGCAAGGTTGTGAAATCCTGACTTCGGGCGTGCCGCGTACGGTCGCCGAGATCGAGGCGCTGATGCAGGCTGCCCGCAAGGCCGTGGCATGAGCCGGGTAAACCTGGCGATCATCGGCGGTGGCCTGGTTGGCGCAAGCCTGGCTTTGGCCCTGCAGGCCGGCGCCAAGGCGCGCGGCTGGAAGATCCTGCTGATCGAGCCGTTCGCCCCCGGCGACAGCTACCAGCCCAGCTACGATGCGCGCTCGTCGGCATTGTCCTTCGGCACCCAGCAGATTTATCAGCAACTGGGCCTGTGGCAGGCCATCGGTCGCCGCGCCGAGCCTATTCGCCAGATTCACGTGTCCGACCGTGGTCGCTTTGGCGCCACCCGCCTGGATGCCCTGGAAGAGGGCGTACCGGCGCTGGGTTACGTGGTGGAAAACGCCTGGCTCGGCCAGTGCCTGTGGCAAGGGCTGGACAGCGAGGTGGTGAGCTGGCGCTGCCCGGCCGAAGTGACCTCGATGCAGGCCATCGAGCGCGGTTATCGCCTGCGGCTGAACGATGACACCCAGCTGGAATGTGACCTGGCGGTACTGGCCGATGGTGGCCGCTCTGGCCTGCGTGAGCAGTTGGGTATCCATGTGCGCCACACGCCGTACCAGCAGAGCGCGTTGATCGCCAACATTACCCCGGGTGAGGCCCACGGCGGCCAGGCTTTCGAGCGCTTCACCGAAGAGGGCCCCATGGCCTTGCTGCCGTTGCCGGAAAACCGCTGCGCACTGGTGTGGACCCGCCAGGGCATGGATGCGCGGCGTCTGGCCGACATCGACGAGCGCAGCTTCCTGCGCGAACTGCAGGGTGTGTTCGGATACCGCCTGGGCGCGCTGCGCCAGGTGGGCGCACGGCACCTCTACCCGCTGTCCTTGATCGAGGCCCAGGAGCAGGTGCGGCCGCACCTGGTGGTGCTGGGCAACGCAGCACACAGCCTGCACCCCATCGCGGGCCAGGGTTTCAATCTGTCGTTGCGTGATGTGCAGGCCCTGGCCGAAGCGCTGCTGGCGGGGCCACAGCAGCCTGGCGATCTGACCACGTTGCAGGCCTATCACCAGCGCCAGCGCCTGGACCAGGCGATGACCATCGGCTTCTCCGACCAGGTCACCCGCCTCTTCGGCAGCAATCAGCCGTTGCTGACGGCCGGGCGCAACCTTGGCCTGCTCGGGCTCGACCTGTTGCCACCGGCAAAAAGCTGGTTCGCACGCCAGGCGATGGGCCTGGGCACCCGCCCTGATCCGCGGGGCCAGGCATGAGCAACCCGCGTAAACTGGCGCGTCGGGCGCGCATGCTGCGCTGGATGCTGAACCTCTACCCACCGTACCTGGGTGCCGGTATCCGTGTGCAGCACATCAGCCCGGACCTGCGTAGTGTCAAGGTGGCGATGAAACTGACTCGCTGGAACCGCAATTACGTCGGTACCCAGTTCGGTGGCAGCCTGTATGCCATGGTCGACCCGTTCTACATGCTGTTGCTGATTGAGCAGCTGGGGCGCGACTACATCGTCTGGGACAAGGCCGCCAGCATCGATTTCATCTCGCCGGGCAAAGGCCCGGTTTATGCCGAATTCCACGTCGATGATGCGCTGCTGGACGAAATCCGCCAGCAGGCCGCCACCGGCAAGAAATGCCTGCCGCGTTTGCAGGTCGATATCCGCGATGGCGCCGGCGAGTTGGTGGCGCGGGTCGATAAAACCCTATACGTGCGGCTCAAGCCGCAAGCGAGGCAGGCGTAAGGCATGGAAATGCGCGCAGATCTGTTGATTGTCGGTGCCGGTATGGTCGGCAGCGCCCTGGCCTTGGCGTTGCGCCACAGTGGCCTGCAAATTCTGTTGCTCGATGGTGGCCCGCTGACGGTCGTACCCTTCGATGCCCAGGCTCCGTTCGAACCGCGTGTCAGCGCGCTATCGGCGGCCAGCCAGCGCATCCTCGAGCGCCTCGGCGCCTGGGACGGCATTGCCCAGCGGCGCGCCACGCCGTATTCCGACATGCATGTGTGGGATGGCAGCGGCACCGGTCAGATTCACTTCTCGGCGGCCAGTGTGCATGCCCAGGTGCTCGGCCATATCGTCGAGAACCGGGTGGTGCAGGACGGCCTGCTGGAGCGCCTGCACGACAGCGACATCGGCCTGCTGGCCAATGCGCGGCTGGAGCAATTACGTCGCTCCGGCGATGAGTGGCTGCTGACCCTGGCGGATGGCCGGCAACTGCGGGCACCGTTGGTGATCGCTGCCGACGGTGCCAATTCGGCGGTGCGGCGTCTGGCCGGCTGCGAAACCCGCGAATGGGATTACCTGCACCATGCCATTGTCACCAGCGTGCGTTGCAGCGCCGGGCACCAGGCCACGGCCTGGCAGCGCTTCACTGACGAAGGTCCACTGGCGTTCCTGCCGTTGACCCGCGATGGTCAGCAGGACTGGTGCTCGATCGTCTGGTCGACCACCCCGGAGCATGCCGAGCAGCTGATGGCGATGGATGAAGCGGCCTTCCTGCAGGCCCTGGAGCGGGCCTTCGAAGGGCGTCTGGGGGAGGTGCTGCAGGCCGACCCACGGGTGTGCGTGCCGCTGCGCCAGCGTCACGCCAAGCGCTACGTAGATGAAGGCCTGGCCTTGATCGGTGATGCTGCACACACCATTCACCCGCTGGCCGGGCAGGGTGTGAACCTGGGCTTTCTCGACGCGGCGGTGCTGGCTGAGGTGCTGGTCAATGCTTGCGAGCGCGGCGAGAGACTGGCCGATGTGAAGGTGCTGAGCCGTTACGAGCGCCGGCGCATGCCACACAACCTGGCGTTGATGGCGGCGATGGAGGGCTTCGAGAGATTGTTCCAGGCTGATCCGCTGCCGTTGCGCTGGTTGCGCAACAGCGGGTTGAAACTGGTTGAGCAAATGCCGGAGGCCAAGGCGCTATTTGTGCGCCAGGCGTTGGGTTTGAGTGGTGACCTGCCAGATCTGGCCAAGGCTTGAGAGTGGCGGGGCCGCTCTGCGGCCCTTTCGCGACACAAGGCCGCTCCCACAGCGCAACCAACCTGTGGCCTTGTGTCGTGATCGGCTGCGTAGCAGTCCTTTGCAACATCCGGTAACGCCTAGATAGGTGAGCCAGAAAATGGGATTCACTACCATTCGCACCTCTCATATGATCGAGGAGTGCTTAAAATGTTGCCACGCAAGCCCCTACTGGCCGCCTTGGCCCTGACCCTGTTCGGCGGCACTGCCCAGGCAGCGGACGAAGTGGTGGTGTACTCCTCGCGCATCGACGAGCTGATCAAGCCGGTGTTCGATGCCTATACCGCCAAGACCGGGGTCAAGATCAAGTTCATCACCGACAAGGAAGCCCCGCTGATGCAGCGCATCAAGGCCGAGGGCGACAATGGTGTGGCCGACCTGCTGCTGACCGTCGATGCAGGCAACCTGTGGCAGGCCGAGCAGATGGGCATTCTGCAGCCGATCGAGTCCGACGTCATCGACCAGAACATCCCGGCGCAGTACCGCGCCTCGTCCCATGACTGGACCGGCCTGAGCCTGCGCGCCCGCACCATCATCTACTCCACCGAGCGGGTCAAACCCGAGGAGTTGAGCACCTACGAAGCCCTGGCTGACAAACAGTGGGAAGGCCGTCTGTGCCTGCGCACGGCCAAGAAGGTGTACAACCAGTCGCTGACCGCCACCCTGATCGAAACCCACGGTGAGGCCAAGACCGAGAAAATCGTCAAAGGGTGGGTCAACAACCTGTCCACCGATGTGTTCTCCGACGACAACGCGGTGATCCAGGCCATCGAGGCCGGGCAGTGTGATGTGGGCGTGGTCAACACCTACTACTACGGCCGTCTGCACAAGCAGAACCCGAACCTGCCGGTGAAGATCTTCTGGCCCAATCAGGGTGACCGTGGCGTGCACGTGAACCTGTCGGGCATCGGCCTGACCAAGCATGCGCCACACCCGGAAGCCGCGAAGAAACTGGTGGAATGGATGACCGGCGAAGAAGCGCAAAAGCTTTTTGCTGATATCAACCAGGAGTTCCCGGCCAACCCGAAGGTGAAACCATCGGAGGAAGTGGCGGCGTGGGGCAGCTTCAAGGCCGATAGCATTCCGGTGGAAATTGCCGGCAAGCGCCAGGCTGAAGCCATTCGCCTGATGGATCGGGCTGGTTACAACTAAGCGCCAGGCTTTATCCTCTTTGGGCCCGTTAGGGCCCTTTCGCGGGTAAACCCGCTCCTACAGGATCTGCACTGCCTTTGAAGGCTGCGCGGTCCCTGTAGGAGCGGGTTTACCCGCGAACGACCGCAAAGCGGTCGCAAATCAGCCACAGAGACATTCAATTTGCCCCACACCCCCCAACGCCGCTGGTACCTCCCGGTCTCCCTGATCGCCGCCTTGGTGCTGCTGCCCCTGAGCGTGCTGCTGTTGTCCTGGCAATCCATCGACCTGCAGATCTGGTCCCACCTGCTCGACACCCAGATGGGGCGCCTGCTCGGCAATACCCTGACCCTGGTGGTGGGCGTGGGCATTGGTGTGACCGTGCTGGGCGTCAGCCTGGCCTGGCTTACCAGCCTCTGCGACTTCCCCGGTCGACGCTGGCTGGACTGGGCGCTGATGTTACCGTTCGCCATCCCGGCCTACGTGCTGGCGTTTGTCTTCGTCGGCCTGCTGGACTTTGCCGGCCCGGTGCAAAGCGCCCTGCGCGAGGTGTTTGGGCCAATGCGCCTGCCTCGGGTGCGTTCCACCGGTGGGGTAATCACCGTCCTGGTGCTGGTCTTCTATCCCTATGTCTACTTGTTGGCGCGCACGGCTTTCCTGGCTCAGGGCAAGGGCCTGATGGAGGCGGCGCGGGTACTTGGGTTATCGCCCCTGCAGGCTTTCTGGCGGGTGGCCTTACCCATGGCTCGGCCGGCGATCGGTGCCGGTATCGCCCTGGCGCTGATGGAAACCCTGGCTGACTTCGGTGCAGTGGCCGTATTCAACTTCGACACCTTCACCACAGCCATCTACAAGACCTGGTACGGCTTTTTCAGCTTGTCCAGTGCGGCCCAGCTGGCCAGCCTGCTGCTGCTGGCGGTGATGCTGGTGCTGTACGGCGAGCGCCGCGCCCGCGGTGCCAGTCGGAGCGGCAACGAACGGCCGCGCGCGCAGGCGCTTTATCACCTGCGTGGTCTCAAGGCACTGTTGGCCAGTGGCTGGTGCCTGCTGGTGTTCGCCTGCGCTTTCGTCATCCCGCTGTTGCAGTTGCTGGTGTGGTTCTGGCAACGCGGTCGGCATGACCTGGATGAGCGTTATGTCGGCCTGGTGCTGCACACCCTGTACCTGGGCAGCATGGCGGCGCTGGTCACGGTATGTGTGGCGCTGCTGCTGGCCTTTGCCCGGCGCCAGGCACCGACGGGCGGTATCCGCGCCGGGGTTGGCCTGGCCAATCTGGGGTATGCCCTGCCCGGTTCGGTGTTGGCGGTATCGATCATGCTGGCCTTCAGTTACCTCGACAACCACCTGGTCATCCCGTTGTCCAGCTGGCTGGGTGGCGCCGGCAAGCCGCTGCTGCTAGGTAGCCTCTCGGCGTTGCTGCTGGCCTACCTGGTGCGCTTCATCGCGGTGGCCTACGGGCCGCTGGAGAGCAGCCTGGAGCGCATCCGCCCGTCACTCCCTGAAGCCTCGCGCAGCCTGGGTGTTGGCGGCACAAGATTGTTTTTCACGGTGTATCTACCGCTGCTGGTGCCGGGGGCACTTAGCGCCGCGCTGCTGGTATTCGTCGATGTGCTCAAGGAAATGCCCGCCACCTTGCTGATGCGGCCGTTCGGCTGGGACACCCTCGCCGTGCGGGTGTTTGAGATGACCAGCGAAGGCGAGTGGGCGCGAGCCTCGCTGCCGGCACTGACCTTGGTATTGGTGGGGCTGCTGCCGGTCATCGGCCTGATTCGCCGTTCGGCACGTCGACCCGGTCACAGTCACTGAGGATGTCAGTTTGCGACCTTGCGGCTACAATGCGCGGCATTCGCGCGGCGGGTGTGAGTAACAAGAAAAGCTGACGACCCAACGTCATCGACCGCCGCCGCTTCGCCACGCCCGGAAGGAGAAACCCATGGGACAGCGCACGCTTTTGTATGACCTGCACCTGGCGTTAGGCGCCAAGACGGTCGATTTCGGTGGCTGGGACATGCCCCTGCACTATGGCTCGCAGGTCGAGGAGCACCACCAGGTGCGCAGCGATTGCGGCGTCTTCGATGTCTCCCATATGACCGTGATCGATGTTGGCGGCAATGATGCCACTGTTTGGCTGCAGCACTTGCTGGCCAACGACGTGGCCCGCCTCGACGACACCGGCAAGGCGCTGTATAGCCCACTGCTGAACGAACAGGGCGGGGTGATCGATGATCTGATCGTCTACCGCACTGAAACCGGATATCGCCTGGTCACCAACGCCGCCACCCGTGCCAAGGTGCTCGATTGGCTGCAATCGCAGCGTGCCGGTTTTTCCGTGGACTTCCAGGTTCGCCCTGATTTGGCCATCCTTGCCATCCAGGGGCCGCGGGCCCGCGAAAAGGTCGCGGCCCTGCTCAGCCCCGCGCGCGCTGCACTCATCCGCGAACTACGCCCGTTCGAGGGCGTTGCCGATGGCGACTGGTTCATTGCCCGCACCGGTTATACCGGCGAGGACGGCCTGGAGATCATTTTCCCGGGCGATCAGGCGGTGGCCTTCTTCAATGACCTGGTCGGCGCCGGTATCGCCCCAAGCGGCCTGGGCGCCCGCGATACCCTGCGCCTGGAAGCCGGCATGAACCTGTACGGCCAGGACATCGACGAAAACCACACCCCGCTCACCTCCAACCTGGGCTGGAGCATCGCCTGGGAACCGGCCGAGCGCAACTTCATCGGCCGTGTCGGCCTGCTTGCGGAAATCGAGCACGGCGTGCAGGAAAAACTGGTGGGTCTGGTGCTGGAAGAGCGTGGTGTACTGCGCGCCCATCAGGTCGTGCGTGTAGCCGGCATTGGCGAAGGGGAGATCACCAGTGGTAGTTTCTCGCCTACGCTGAGCAAGTCCATTGCGTTGGCGCGCGTGCCTATGGCTACCGGTGATCGGGCCGAGGTGGAAATTCGCGGCAAGTGGTACCCGGTGCGGGTGGTCAAACCGACCTTCGTGCGCCACGGCAAGATCCTGATCTGAACAATTTATAACCGGCGGGCGTACCGCTGAGCCAATCGAGGAATTCAAGACATGAGCAATATCCCCGCCGAACTGCGTTTTGCCGAAAGCCATGAGTGGGCTCGCCTGGAAGCCGACGGCAGTGTGACCGTGGGTATCAGCGATCACGCCCAGCAAGCCTTGGGTGATGTGGTGTTCGTCGAACTGGCGGAAGTCGGCAAAGTGTTTGGCGCTGGCGACCCTGCGGGTGTAGTTGAGTCGGTCAAGGCCGCTTCGGACATCTACGCCCCGGTCGGTGGCGAAGTGATTGCGGTCAACGAAGAGTTGGCTGAGAACCCGGAACTGCTCAACGAAGAGCCTTACGATTCGTGGATCTTCAAATTGAAGCCAAGCAACCCGGCCGAGCTGGACAACTTGCTGGATGCGGCTGGTTACCAGGCGCTGATTGGCGAGTAAGACCGTGTCGCTTGCTTCGCGGCTAAAGCCGCTCCTACACAGGTGCAGCGCTGCACTCGAGACGGGTGCAGCCCCTGTAGGAGCGGCTTTAGCCGCGAAGAGGCCGGGCCTGCAAACAAGTTTCCCCGCACAATCGGCAATCCCTTCCTAGACTTGTAAGTCTCCATGAGACCTGGTCTAGGAAGAGAGCGTCGTCATGTCCCAGTCGCCATCCCTGCATCAACTGCAAGAGCTCAACCCATTTCTGCGTCGCCACCTGGGCCCCGATGCCACAGAGCAGCAGGCCATGCTCAACGCGCTGGGTATCGCCAGCCGCAAGGAGCTGATCGAGCAGACCGTTCCGCCAGACATCCGCCTCAATCGCCCCCTCGACCTCCCAGCGGCACTGGACGAGCAAGCCGCCCTGGCCAAGCTCGCCGGTTATGCCGAACAGAACCAGGTTTGGACCAGTCTCATCGGCATGGGCTACCACGGCACCATCACCCCCACGGTCATCCTGCGCAACGTGCTGGAAAACCCCGGTTGGTATACCGCCTACACGCCCTATCAACCCGAAATTGCCCAAGGCCGGCTGGAGGCGCTGCTGAACTTCCAGCAAATGGTCATCGACCTCACCGGCCTGCCTCTGGCCAATGCCTCGCTGCTCGATGAAGCCACCGCTGCCGCCGAAGCCATGGCCCTGGCCAAGCGGGTGGCACGCAACAAGAGCAACGCCTTCTTTGCCGACGAGCACTGCCATCCGCAGACCCTATCGGTACTCAAGACCCGCGCCGAAGGCTTCGGCTTCGAGCTGATCGTCGATTCTGTGGATAACCTTGCCAAACACTCGGTGTTCGGCGCTTTGCTGCAGTACCCCGACACCCACGGCGAAGTGCGCGATTTGCGCCCGCTGATTGACCAGTTGCACAGCCAGCAGGCCTTGGCCTGCGTAGCCGCTGACCTGCTGAGCCTGGTGGTGCTGGCACCGCCCGGAGAGCTGGGCGCCGATGTGGTGCTGGGCTCGACCCAGCGCTTTGGTGTGCCGATGGGCTACGGCGGGCCTCACGCGGCCTATTTCGCCTGTCGCGACGACTACAAGCGGGCCATGCCGGGGCGCATCATCGGCGTGTCGCGCGATGCCCGTGGCAACACCGCGTTACGGATGGCCCTGCAGACCCGCGAGCAGCATATTCGCCGCGAAAAGGCCAACTCCAACATCTGCACGGCCCAGGTGCTGCTGGCCAACATTGCTGGCTTCTACGCGGTGTACCACGGCCCGGAAGGCCTGCAACGCATCGCTCAGCGTGTGCACCGGCTGACCTTCATCCTGGCTGCCGGCCTTGAGGCCAAAGGCATCAAACGCCTCAATCAGCACTTCTTCGACACCCTTACCCTGAATGTTGGCGGTGCCCAGGCGGCCATCATTGAAAGCGCCGAGGCCGCGCACATCAATTTGCGCATCCTCGGTCGCGGGCACCTGGGCGTGAGCCTGGACGAAACCTGCAACGAACAGACGGTGCTGCGCCTGCTCGACATCTTCCTGGGGGTGGATCATGGCCTGGAAATCACCGCCCTCGACCAGTTGGCCCTGCCTGAAGGCATACCCGCCAGCCTGGTGCGACGCACGTCATTCCTCGGCCACCCGGTGTTCAACCTGCATCACAGCGAAACAGAGATGCTGCGCTACCTCAAGCAGCTAGAGAACAAGGACCTGGCGCTGAATCAGTCGATGATCCCGCTGGGCTCGTGCACCATGAAACTCAACGCCACCAGTGAGATGATCCCCATCACCTGGCCCGGTTTTGCCCAGCTGCACCCGTTCGCCCCGGCGGCCCAGGCGGCAGGCTACAAGGCGATGATCGACGAACTGGAAAGCTGGCTGTGCGCGATCACCGGCTTCGATGCGATCTGCATGCAGCCCAACTCCGGTGCTCAGGGTGAATACGCCGGCCTGATGGCCATTACGCGCTATCACTGCAGCCGCCACCAGCCGATGCGCACGTTGTGCCTGATCCCGTCGTCGGCCCACGGCACCAACCCGGCATCGGCACAGATGGCCGGCATGGAAGTGGTGATCGTTGATTGCGACAACGATGGCAACGTCGACCTGGCTGACCTCAAAGCCAAGGCACGCGCGGCCGGGGAGCGTCTGTCGTGCCTGATGATTACCTACCCCTCGACCCACGGCGTGTACGAGGAGGGGATACGCGAAATCTGCGATGTGGTGCACCAGCACGGCGGCCAGGTTTACATGGACGGTGCCAACCTCAACGCCCAGGTGGGCCTGGCGCGCCCCGCAGACATTGGGGCCGATGTTTCACACATGAACTTGCACAAGACGTTCTGCATTCCCCACGGCGGCGGCGGCCCGGGTATGGGGCCGATCGGTATCCGCGCGCACCTCAAGCCGTTCGTCGCCAGCCATCCGGTGGTGCCGGTGCCTGGGTTGGACCCGAACAACAGCGCGGTCAGCGCCGCGCCCTGGGGCAGCGCAAGCATCTTGCCGATCAGCTGGATGTACATCGCCATGATGGGCCCGCAGCTGGCCGACGCCAGCGAGGTGGCTATCCTTTCGGCCAACTACCTGGCCAGCCAGTTGGGCGCGGCGTTCCCGGTGCTCTACCGTGGGCGCAACCAGCGCGTGGCGCATGAATGCATCCTCGACCTGCGGCCGTTGAAGGCACTGACAGGCATAAGCGAAGAGGACGTGGCCAAGCGCCTGATGGACTATGGCTTCCACGCACCGACCATGTCGTTCCCGGTGCCGGGTACGTTGATGGTGGAGCCGACCGAGAGTGAATCGAAGGCCGAGCTGGACCGGTTCGTCGAGGCGATGCTGGCGATACGGGCGGAAATTGACGAAGTACAGCAGGGCAACTGGCCAGCGGAGAACAACCCGCTGAAACATGCACCGCATACCTTGGCTGATGTGTTGGGGGTATGGGACAGGCCGTATAGCCTGGAGCAGGCGGTGGCCCCCAGTGCTCACGTGCGCCAGCACAAATACTGGCCGGCGGTGAACCGGGTAGACAACGTGTATGGGGACAGGAACCTGTTCTGTGCGTGTGTGCCGGTGGAGGCTTATCGCTAAGGTTGGTGTTGGATGCTTCGCGGGTGCCTGTAGAGCGGGTTTACCCGCGAAGCAGGCGACGCGGTTACTCGGCTACTGCATTTTTGGCCAGGATGGCATTGGCCAACTCCATGTCGGAAGCCTGCATCCCTGGGTTCTCTGCCCGTGCCTCGCGCATGGCCGCTTCCAGGAACGGCCCGCGGATCGCGCCTTCGCTGGCGACGAAGCTGCTGGCGTCATCCTGCGCGGCCACTACCAGCTTGTGATCCCGCGAGGTCAGGTAGCTCGATGCCGTGGTAGCACCGGAAGTCATCACGTTACGCCAGAAGGTATCGGCCATGGCCGAGCCAATAGGCAGCGAAAGCAAGGTAGCGGCGGCAATGGCGGTTTTGAGACGCATGTTGAAACACCTCGAAGGGTGATGGTTGAAGATGCGCGCTTGGATCTTTTCGGACAAGGCAAGTTCCTTGAATACAAAGGACTTTTCGTCAGTTGCAGACGCGCAGCACTTCCTCGGCACGGGTCTGCCCAGCGGCTACTTTGGCCTCGCCGCAATGGCGCAGGTCAACCAGGCCATCGGCCAGCGCCTGGCGCCGCAAACAGGTCAGGTCGGCATCAGGGCCGATCAATGCGCGCAAGGTATCGCTGGGCTCGAGCAGTTCGAATAATCCCGTGCGCCCCTGAAAACCGGTGCCGCGGCAGGCTCGGCAGGTGGCTGATGAACCTGCCTGGCAGTCGGTGCAGACGGTTCGCACCAGGCGCTGGGCCATCACCCCGATAAGCGTCGCCTTGATCAGGTAGTCGGCCACACCCAGCTCTTGCAAACGGGTGATTGCTGCGCAGGCGTCGTTGGTATGCAGGGTCGATAGCACCAGGTGCCCGGTCAGCGCTGCCTGCACCGCCACCAGAGCGGTTTCGCGGTCGCGGATTTCGCCGATCATGATGATATCGGGATCTTGGCGCAGCATGGCCCTGACCGCGTTGGCAAACCCCAGGTCCAGCGCGGGCTGTACCTGCAGCTGGTTGAAGGCTGGCTCCAGGCGCTCGATCGGGTCTTCGATGGTGCACAGGTTGACCTGTGGGGTGGCCAGCAGTTTGAGGCTGGTGTACAGCGTGCTGGTTTTGCCGGAGCCGGTGGGGCCGGTGACCAGGATGATGCCTTGGCGCTGACGAAGCAGGCGCTGCCATTGGGCCAGTTGCTGGCCGTGCAGGCCAAGGCGGTCGAAGCCCTCTTGCAACTGTTGCGGGTCGAACAGGCGCAGCACCAGTTTCTCGCCAAACGGGGTGGGCAGGGTCGAAAGCCGCAGCTCCACTTCGCCACCCCCGGGTAGGCGGCTATGCAGCCGGCCGTCCTGCGGCCGGCGCTTCTCGGCAACGTCCATGCGGCCCAGGTGTTTCAGGCGGCTGACGAGGGCCAGGGTGACCCCGGCGGGGAAGGCATAGACGGTGTGCAGCAGGCCATCGATACGGTAGCGCAGCTGGCCCTGTTCGCGGCGTGGTTCCAGGTGGATATCACTGGCGCGTTGCTCGATGGCGTACTGCAACAGCCAGTCGACGATATGCACGATATGCGCGTCGTCTGCGCTGGCCTCGGCCTGGCGTTTGCCCAGCTCAAGCAATTGCTCAAGTTCCCCCAGGCTGGCCGACTGCTGGTATTGCGCGCCTTTTACCGACTGGGCCAGGCGGTGGAACGACTGCGCTGACTGACGGATCTGCTGCGGGCTGGCCAGTACGCGACGGATCGACCGGCCGAGGCTGCGGGCCAGGTCGGCCTGCCAGTCATCCTGGAAAGGCTGGGCGCTGGCGACGGTGACGCTGCAGGCATCAGCCGCGACGATGAGGATGCCGTGGCGCTGGGCGAAGGCTGGGGAGATCAGGCCGGTGACCTGGGGCAGGTCGAGTTGCATGGGGTCGATGCGCAGGTAGGGTTGGCCGACCTTGTCGGCCAGCCACTGGCAAAGGTGCTCCAGGTCCAGGGGCTGGCCGGGGTGCTGGCGGCTTTCCAGGCTGCAGGCGGCGATGTGTTCCAGCGGGTGGCTAGCGGGGTGGGCGGCGGCGTGTTCGAGTACTTGCAGGGTATCGCTGGCGTGCAGGTGCTGGTCAGCGAGCAGGGCCTGGAGCACGCGCTTGAGGTCGAGTGCCAGGTTGTCGGGGGTGTGCATGGTTGGCGTCCGTGCCTGATCGGGTAGTGTTGATCAAGGCTAGCCGGGCGGCGGGTGGCTATCGGAGGTGAAAGGTTTCGGGATTTTGCTGCGCCTGTCCCGGACGCTTCGCGGGTGAACCCGCTCCTACAGGGATCGCACGGGCCTTGAGTGCCATGCGGTACCGGCCCGGCAGAGAGGGTGGTTCAGACCACTGCCAACGCCACTCGCTGCAAGTTGGTCAGGCTCACCTCACCCACACACACCAGGTTACGCAGCTTCTGTGCAATGACCTCGGCCCGGTGCCAGCTCAACCCGCCAATGCCAATTTCGATATCCAGCCAGTCATCCTGCTGGCTGACCTGCACGCTATGCGGGGTCAGGAACTGCAAGGCGAACAGGTTGAGCACCCGGCACAGGCTATCGGGCTCGGCCTCGGCCTGCAGGCGATAGTGCACGGTGCTGTGGGCGTTGGTGGCGGCCCAGGCGTCGGTACGGGGCTGTGCGTTCATGCTGGTCTCCGCAAATGAGGGAGAAATTCTTGCACGTTGCTGGCGGTATTTTTTCGCTATGATTGGGGGATTTCGCCCTATTTGTGAATTCTTTTATCCAAAAATATCTAAGATGGAGCATAAATAATGCACAGCGAGCTGGACACCTACGACCGTCGCATCCTCGAGCTGCTGCAGGAGGACGCTTCGCTGTCCAGTGCACAGATCGCCGAGCGCGTCGGGCTGTCGCAATCGCCGTGCTGGCGGCGCATTCAGCGCTTGAAGGAAGAGGGGGTGATTCGTGGGCAGGTGACCTTGCTGGACCGTAAGAAGGTCGGCCTGAACACGCAGATTTTCGCCGAAGTGAAACTGAACGCCCATGGGCGCTCCAACTTTACCGAGTTCACCGAGGCGATCCGCGGGTTCCCTGAGGTGCTGGAGTGTTATGTGCTGATGGGGGCCGTGGACTTTCTGCTGCGAATCGTCACGTCGGACATCGAGGCCTACGAGCGGTTCTTCTTCGAAAAACTGTCGAACGTGCCGGGGATTCAGGAGGTGAACTCGATTGTGGCGCTTTCCGAGATCAAGTCCACCACTAGCCTGCCGCTATCGCGTTAAGGATATTCGCGGGTAAACCCGCTCCTACACCGGTGAGGCCATTCGCGGGTAAACCCGCGCCTACACCGGCCTCACGCCTGACGCGAACCTTTGTAGGAGCGGGTTTACCCGCGAAGCAGGCGACGCGGTATCACGCCTTGAGCAGGTGCTTCCAGCCGCGGCTCTGGTCCACCGCTCGAGCCTGTTCGATACGCGCTTCCAGCACTTCATCGCTGATGGGCTGCTCGGCCAGCTCGTGCAGCTTTTTCAGGTCGCCGTACAAGCGGTCCATCTGCGGCGCTTCCAGCACCTGGCGGGCGTGGTGCAGCCAGGCCAGAAGCTGCTCGATACGTGGCAGCTGCTCGGCCAGGTCTTCCGGGCGCTGGGTGTACAGCGGCAGCTTCAGCGCGCGGCCTTCCTCGCCCAGCAGGTGCCCCAGCCAGCTGGCCAGTTGCGCCTTGCCCTGGCGTTCGCCGCGGCCCTTGCGCTCTGCGGTCCAGGTCCGGGCCATCAGCCAGCGTGAGGTTTCCAGCGAGAACTGGCCCCAGCGTACGTCTTCCAGTTCTTCGGCAAACTGCTCGGGCGCGGCGCGACGGATGTCTTCGTCATCGTTGCCGGCCTGAACCAGCGGGCGCCAGTCTTCAAGCAAGGCATCAAGGCTGGCGCGCAGGTCGCGGGTGGTGGCGCGCGGTGCCGCCTGGCCCAGGCTGGCGGTGAGTGCGCGCAGCTCGCTCAGGCACTCGACCCAGTCCTGGAGCAGGCGCCAGTGGCCGTTGTGGCGGTACTGCTCGGCCAGGCGCTGGCTGCTGCCCAGCAGCTGCCAGGCGAGGGCGGCATAGGCGTCGTCCAAGGCCATTTCGGCTTCCAGCGCGGTATGCGGCAGGTCCAGCTCGTAGCTGTCCGGTTCCAGCAGGCGGTAACCGCGCTCAGCCTTGCTGATGTCGCACGGCATCAGTGGCAGGCTGGCGGCCAGTTCTGCGGCCAGTTCCAGCAGGGCTTGCGGTTCACCTTCACGCAGTTCCAGTTCCAGCTCGCAGATCTCTTCCTTGCGCTTGCCGGCGATCACGAAGCCTTGGTCCAGCGCGGCCTCGATCACCACCTTGCTCTTGCCACGGCCCCAGGCGATTTCAGCGTATTCACGGATGAAGTCGGTGGTGAACAGCGGCTTGATGGTTTTCTTGTCCAGGTTGGCCAGTTGCTCGGGCCAGCAGGTGGCGTCCAGCTTCTTCAGGTCGAGCTTGACCTTGTCCAGGTTCCATTCGTACTCGTTGCGCTCGGACAGGCCAGCCACGCTCTGGCCGCGGCACTTGAGGGTTTGGATGACAGCGTCGCCATCGCGGCGCAGGCGCAGGGCGACACGGGCGGCGGACAGCTCACGCTCGGGGGTGTCGAAGTACTGGTTGAGCAGTTCACGGGTCTGCCAGCCGGACTTGTTGCGCTTTTTCAGCAGAGGGTGCTCGCGCAGTGCGGCAAGGGTCTCGCGGCTGGCGCGGAGCTTCAGTTCGGTTTCTTTGTGCATCACAGACTCGAAAGAGGGGGCGTGGTTGGCAGAGAGTCTACAGCAGTCAGCCCTCAACGGTTTATTCCAGACAGCGGATAGTCCTATGATGGGCAACGTTTCCGAGGAGTACGGGCATGCCGTTGCCGACGCTGAAAGACCAGTTTGCCGCCTTGATCGCCGCGCCTTCGGTCAGCTGTACCCAACCTGCGCTGGACCAGTCCAACCGCCAGGTTATCGACCTGCTGGCCGGTTGGCTGGGCGACCTGGGTTTCAAGTGCGATATCCAGCAGGTCACTCCCGGCAAGTTCAACCTGCTGGCCAGTCGTGGCACCGGCCCGGGAGGGCTGGTGCTGGCCGGGCACAGCGATACCGTGCCCTATGACGAGCAACTGTGGGCCAGCGACCCGCTGAAGCTGACCGAGACCGATGGCCGTTGGGTCGGCCTGGGCAGCTGCGACATGAAGGGCTTCTTTGCCCTGGTCATCGAAGCGGTCATCCCCCTGCTGGAGCACGACTTCAAGGAGCCGCTGCTGATCCTTGCCACCTGCGACGAGGAAAGCTCCATGTCCGGCGCCCGTGCCCTGGCCGAGGCCGGCCAGCCACTGGGCCGTGCAGCGATAATCGGTGAGCCTACCGGGCTGCGGCCGATCCGCATGCACAAGGGCATCCTCATGGACCGTATCGACATCCTCGGTCGCAGCGGCCATTCGTCGGACCCAAGCCTGGGCCGCAGCGCCATGGAGGCCATGCATGCGGTCATGGGCGAGCTGATGGGCCTGCGCCAGCAGTGGCAACAAACCTATAGCAACCCGCAATTCACCGTGCCGACCCCGACCATGAACTTCGGCTGCATCCATGGCGGCGACAACCCCAACCGTATCTGCGGCCAGTGCGCCCTGGAGTTCGACCTGCGGCCGCTGCCGGGCATGGACGTGGACCAGCTGCGCGCGGCCATTCGCGAAAAGCTGGTACCCGTGGCCGAGCGCCATGAGGTGCGCATCGACTATGCGCCGCTGTTCCCGGAGGTGCCGCCGTTCGAGCAGGCTGCCGATGTCGAACTGGTACAGGTCGCGGAGCGCCTGACCGGCCATCGCGCTGAAGCGGTGGCGTTCGGCACCGAAGCACCTTATCTTCAGCAACTGGGCTGCCAGACCATCGTGCTGGGCCCTGGCGACATCGCCTGCGCCCACCAGCCCGGCGAATACCTTGAAATGTCACGAATCGAGCCTACCGTGCGTCTATTGCGTGACCTGATCCGGCACTATTGCCTGCACTAAACGTCAATCGAACTGATTCGTTCCTGCCTAGAGGAGACCGCGCGTGACCGCAAGCCTGTTCCGACGATGATCCTGAACGCCCCCTGCATCGCCGTTCTCCGTCCACTTATCCACAGGCCCTGTCATGCCCGATTACGTCAACTGGCTGCGTCATGCATCCCCCTATATCAATGCCCATCGCGACTGCACCTTCGTGGTCATGCTCCCTGGCGATGGGGTGGAACACCCTAATTTCGGCAACATCGTCCACGACCTGGTGCTGCTGCACAGTCTGGGCGTGCGGCTGGTGCTGGTGCATGGCTCGCGCCCGCAGATCGAAAGCCGGCTGGCCGATCGCGGCCTGACCCCGCACTATCACCGGGGCATGCGTATTACTGATGCGGCTACCCTGGATTGCGTGATCGATGCCGTCGGCGCCCTGCGCCTGGCCATTGAAGCGCGGCTGTCGATGGACATCGCCGCTTCGCCGATGCAGGGCTCGCGCCTGCGCGTGGCCTCCGGCAACCTGGTCACCGCGCGGCCGATCGGCGTGCTCGAAGGCGTGGACTACCACCACACTGGCGAAGTGCGGCGGGTCGACCGCAAGGGCATCAGCCGCCTCCTCGACGAGCGCTCCATCGTGCTGTTGTCGCCCTTGGGCTACTCGCCTACCGGGGAAATCTTCAACCTGGCCTGCGAAGACGTGGCTACCCGTGCGGCCATCGAACTGGGCGCCGACAAGTTGCTGCTGTTCGGCGCCGAGCCGGGCCTGTTGGACGCTGACGGTAGGCTGGTGCGTGAACTGCGCCCGCAGCAGGTTGCTCCGCATTTGCAGCGTCTAGGCAGCGATTACCAAGGCGAACTGCTGGATGCTGCGGCCGAGGCTTGCAAAGGCGGTGTGGCGCGCAGCCATATCGTCAGCTATGCCGAGGACGGCGCGCTGCTCACCGAGCTGTTCACCCGGGGCGGTGGCGGTACGCTGGTGTCGCAGGAGCAGTTCGAAGTGGTGCGCGAGGCGACCATTGAGGACGTCGGTGGCCTGCTGGAGTTGATCAGCCCGCTGGAAGAGCAGGGCATCCTGGTGCGCCGTTCGCGCGAAGTGCTGGAGCGAGAGATCGAGCAGTTCAGCGTGGTCGAGCGCGAGGGCATGATCATCGCCTGTGCGGCGCTGTACCCGATTGCCGATTCCGAAGCCGGGGAGCTGGCTTGCCTGGCGGTGAACCCGGAGTACCGCCATGGCGGGCGTGGCGATGAGCTGCTGGAACGCATCGAGAGTCGGGCACGGCAGATGGGCTTGAGTACTTTGTTCGTGCTGACTACGCGCACTGCGCACTGGTTCCGCGAGCGCGGCTTTGCGCCGAGTGGTGTGGAGCGGCTGCCGGCGGCGCGGGCTTCGCTGTACAACTACCAGCGCAATTCGAAGATTTTCGAGAAGCCCCTGTAAGCCTGGGCCGCCCTCTTCGCGGGCACGCCCGCTCCCACAGGTAAGCCACAGGCTTCAGCCCTCGAAATTACCCTGTGGGAGCGGGCGAGCCCGCGAAGAGGGCGACACCGGTCTTAAACAAAAACGCCGCCCTTGAGGGGCGGCGTTTTCGTTTACACGGTATGCAGGTACCAGTTGTACTCGAGGTCGGAGATCGAGTGCTCGAACTCTTCCAGCTCGCTTTCCTTGCACGCGACAAAGATGTCGATGTACTTCGGATCGATGTACTTGTTGAGGATCTCGCTGTCGTCCAGCTCGCGCAGGGCATCGCGCAGGTTGTTCGGCAGGCTCTGCTCCAGCTGCTCGTACGAGTTGCCTTCGATCGGCGCGCCTGGCTCGATCTTGTTGGTCAGGCCATGGTGCACGCCAGCCAGTACAGCAGCCATCATCAGGTACGGGTTGGCGTCGGCACCGGCGACGCGGTGCTCGATGCGCACTGCATCGGCCGAGCCGGTCGGTACGCGCAGCGCTACGGTGCGGTTGTCCAGGCCCCAGCTTGGCGCGTTCGGCACGTAGAACTGCGCGCCAAAGCGGCGGTAAGAGTTGACGTTCGGGCAAAGGAATGCCATGGACGCGGGCAGGGTCTCGAGCACACCGCCGACAGCGTGACGTAGCGCGGCGTTCTGCTCGGGATCCTCGCTGGTGAAGATGTTGTTGCCATCTTTGTCCAGCACGGAAATGTGCACGTGCAGGCCGTTGCCTGCCTGGCCCGGGTAGGGCTTGGCCATGAAGGTGGTGTCCATTTCATGGTCGTAGGCGATGTTCTTGATCAACCGCTTGAGCAGTACCGCGTAGTCGCAGGCCTTGAGCGGGTCCGCCACGTGGTGCAGGTTGACTTCGAATTGTGCCGGGGCGCTTTCCTTGACGATGGCGTCGGCCGGGATGCCTTGTTCTTTCGCGCCTTCGAGGATGTCCTGCAGGCAGTCGGCATACTCGTCGAGGTCGTCGATCAGGTACACCTGGGTTGACTGTGGGCGTTTGCCCGAAATTGGCGAGCGCGGCGGCTGCGGGCGGCCATTCACGTTCTCCTGATCGATCAGGTAGAACTCCAGCTCGAATGCGGCGCAGATGGTCAGGCCCATATCGGTGAACTTGCTCACCACTTGGCGCAGCACTTCACGCGGGTCGGCGAAGAACGGCTCGCCATCCAGCTCGTGCATGGTCATCAGCAGCTGGGCGGTAGGGCGTTTTTGCCACGGCTCATTACAGAGCGTGTCGGGGATTGGATAGCAGATGCGGTCAGCATCGCCGATGTCCAGGCCCAGCCCGGTGCTTTCGACGGTGGAACCGTTGATGTCCAGGGCAAAGAGGGAGGCCGGCAGGTTGATGCCTTTCTCGTAAACCTTGTGGAGGCTGGTGCGCTCTATGCGCTTGCCACGCACCACACCATTCATATCTGCAATCAGAAGGTCAACGTAGAGAACCTCAGGATGTTCCTTAAGGAACGCGTTCGCTTCGTTAAGCTGAACGGCACGCGGGGGTACCGACATGATGCAACACCTTTGTTGTTAAAAATATCAATCAAGGGGGGCTTGCAAGACCAGTCAATCGAAAAGAGATACTGATGTCAAGCCAACCCCATGATGCCCTGAAATGGCACATCTACGGCAGATTTGCTGCATATCGGGGCAATCCATTATCCGCTATTTCCCGCGTAAAGGGCTATCTCCGGTGCGCCGTGTTTTATTTTTTACGGAGGTGTTGTGTAAAAAAATGAACAAGGCTAAGCTCGGTTTCAACCCAGAACACAATAATACGAGGGTCACATGGTCCGCTTGCCGCGACCTGAAAGCATTGCCTGCGCAGTGCCATCGGGTACATCCGTCGTTTTTGCAAGCTTCGTCTATGGCGTGGTCGCCCTGGCCGCAATAATTGACGTTTCGCGTTCCCGGACCGGTCCTCGCAGCGGCTTGCCGCCTTTCGCTTCGCCTTCCTGCCTTTTGAACTCATTACGGACACAGCTGATTTCAGTGTATCCACTGTGGCTCTGCGCGTGGGTTTTTGCTTTAGCAATCGACTCCATCCAGAATCAAGTCGCGGACCACCTTACCTCCTGAGGTATTTATGAGTAACAACCTCGACCAGCTCACCGATTGGTTGAAAGAGCACAAGATCACCGAAGTCGAATGCATGATCAGCGACCTGACCGGCATCACGCGCGGCAAGATTTCGCCAACCAACAAATTCATCGCTGAAAAAGGCATGCGGCTGCCCGAGAGCGTGCTGCTGCAGACCGTGACCGGCGATTACGTCGACGACGACATCTATTACGAACTGCTCGACCCTGCAGACATCGACATGATCTGCCGCCCTGACGAGAACGCCGTGTTCCTCGTGCCGTGGGCCATCGAGCCGACCGCACAAGTCATCCACGACACCTACGACAAGAAGGGCAACCCGGTCGAACTGTCGCCGCGCAACGTGCTGAAGAAAGTGCTCAAGCTATATGCTGACAAGGGCTGGCAGCCGATCGTCGCACCGGAGATGGAGTTCTACCTGACCAAGCGCAGCGAAGACCCGGACTTCCCGCTGCAGCCCCCGGTAGGCCGTTCCGGTCGCCCGGAAACCGGCCGTCAGTCGTTCTCGATCGAAGCTGCCAACGAATTCGACCCGCTTTTCGAAGACGTCTACGACTGGTGCGAGCTGCAGCAACTGGACCTCGACACGCTGATCCACGAGGACGGCACGGCGCAGATGGAAATCAACTTCCGTCACGGCGACGCCCTGCACCTGGCCGACCAGATCCTGGTGTTCAAGCGCACCATGCGCGAGGCGGCGCTCAAACACAACGTGGCTGCCACCTTCATGGCCAAACCGATGACCGGCGAGCCGGGCAGTGCCATGCACCTGCACCAGAGTGTGGTCGACGTGGCCACCGGCAAGAACATCTTCAGCAATGAAGACGGCAGCATGAGTGAGCTGTTCCTCAACCACATTGGCGGCCTGCAGAAGTTCATCCCCGAGGCGCTGCCGCTGTTCGCGCCCAACGTCAACTCGTTCCGCCGCTTCCTGCCCGACACCTCGGCGCCGGTAAACGTGGAGTGGGGCGAAGAAAACCGCACCGTCGGCCTGCGTGTACCGGATGCCGGCCCACAAAGCCGGCGCGTCGAAAACCGCCTGCCGGGCGCCGACGCCAACCCATACCTGGCCATCGCCGCCAGCCTGCTGTGTGGCTACATCGGCATGGTCGAAGGCATTGAGGCCAGCGCGCCAGTGCAGGGCCGTGGTTACGAACGCCGCAACCTGCGCCTGCCCCTGACCATCGAAGACGCCTTGGAACGCATGGAAAACAGCCGTGCGCTGGTGCAGTACCTGGGCAAGAAATTCATCACCGGGTATGTCGCTACCAAGCGCGCCGAGCATGAAAACTTCAAGCGCGTCATCAGTTCCTGGGAGCGTGAGTTCCTGCTGTTCGCTGTCTGATCAACCCTGGTGCCGCAGAAGCGCGGCGGTCCAATAACGGAGAAGCACATGAGCGTCAACAACCCGCAAACCCGTGAATGGCAAACCCTGAGCGGGGAGCATCACCTCGCACCTTTCAGTGACTACAAGCAGCTGAAGGAGAAGGGGCCGCGCATCATCACCAAGGCCCAGGGTGTGCATTTGTGGGATAGCGAGGGGCACAAGATCCTCGACGGCATGGCCGGTCTGTGGTGCGTGGCGGTCGGCTACGGCCGTGAGGAGCTGGTGCAGGCGGCAGAGAAACAGATGCGTGAGCTGCCGTACTACAACCTGTTCTTCCAGACCGCTCACCCGCCTGCGCTCGAGCTGGCCAAGGCGATCACCGACGTGGCGCCGAAAGGTATGACCCATGTGTTCTTCACCGGCTCCGGCTCCGAAGGCAACGACACTGTACTGCGCATGGTGCGTCACTACTGGGCGCTGAAGGGAAAACCGCACAAGCAGACCATCATCGGCCGCATCAACGGTTACCACGGCTCCACCTTCGCCGGTGCATGCCTGGGCGGCATGAGCGGCATGCACGAGCAGGGTGGCCTGCCGATCCCGGGCATCGTCCACATCCCTCAGCCGTACTGGTTCGGCGAGGGTGGCGACATGACCCCTGACGAATTCGGTGTCTGGGCCGCCGAGCAGTTGGAGAAGAAGATCCTTGAAGTCGGCGAGGACAACGTCGCTGCCTTCATCGCCGAGCCGATCCAGGGCGCTGGCGGTGTGATCATCCCGCCGGAAACCTACTGGCCGAAGGTGAAGGAGATCCTCGCCAGGTACGACATTCTGTTCGTCGCCGACGAGGTGATCTGCGGCTTCGGCCGTACCGGCGAGTGGTTTGGCTCTGACTACTACGACCTCAAGCCCGACCTGATGACCATCGCGAAAGGCCTGACCTCCGGTTACATCCCCATGGGCGGTGTGATCGTGCGTGACACCGTGGCCAGGGTGATCAGCGAAGGCGGCGACTTCAACCACGGTTTCACCTACTCCGGCCACCCGGTGGCGGCCGCGGTGGGCCTGGAAAACCTGCGCATTCTGCGTGACGAGAAAATTGTCGAGAAGGCGCGCACGGAAGCGGCACCGTATTTGCAAAAGCGTTTGCGCGAGCTGCAAGACCATCCACTGGTGGGTGAAGTGCGCGGCCTGGGCATGCTGGGTGCGATCGAGCTGGTCAAGGACAAGGCCACCCGCAGCCGTTACGAGGGCAAGGGCGTAGGCATGATCTGTCGCACCTTCTGCTTCGAGAACGGCCTGATCATGCGTGCGGTGGGTGACACCATGATCATCGCGCCGCCGCTGGTAATCAGCCATGCGGAGATCGACGAACTGGTGGAAAAGGCGCGCAAGTGCCTGGACCTGACCCTTGAGGCGATTCGATAAGCGTTTGCTAGGCTAGCGTTGTGACATTAAGTCGTTACATGGCCCTGCTTTCCTTGATACAGGGCCTTGTAACTTGCCAGACTAGCGACTGTTTCAGTCGCCGCGCGCTCTGCACCGTGGGTTCTGGCTGCTGGACAGTTGCTAAATAAAAATTCTGGAGCATTACGCATGAATAAAATGGGCAAGACGTTGCTGGCCGCCGCCCTGATGGGTGCCATGGCCTCCGCTGTTCAGGCTGAAGACAAAGTGTTGAACGTCTATAACTGGTCGGACTACATCGCTCCGGACACCATCGCCAAGTTCGAAAAGCAGACGGGGATCAAGGTCAAGTACGACGTCTTCGACAGCAACGAAACCCTGGAAGCCAAGCTGCTGGCAGGCAAGTCGGGCTATGACATCGTCGTGCCTTCGAACAATTTCCTGGCCAAGCAGATCAAGGCGGGCGTGTACGAGGAGCTGGACCGTTCCAAGCTGCCGAACTGGAAGAACCTCGACCCCGACCTGCTCAAGGCCGTTGGCGATGCCAGCGACAAGGACAACAAGCATGCCTTCCCTTATATGTGGGGCTCGATCGGCATCGGCTACAACCCGGAGAAGGTCAAGGCTGCGCTGGGCGTGGACAAGATCGATTCGTGGGACGTGGTGTTCAAGCCTGAGAACATCGCCAAGCTCAAGAGCTGCGGCGTGAGCTTCCTCGACGCCCCGACCGAAATGCTCCCGGCTGCGCTGCACTACCTCGGCAAGCCGACCGACAGCACCAAGAAAGAAGACCTGAAGGCCGCCGAGGACCTGTTCCTCAAGATCCGTCCTTCGATCACCTACTTCCACTCGTCCAAGTACATTGGCGACATGGCCAACGGCAACATCTGTGTAGCCGTCGGTTACTCGGGTGACCTGGAGCAGTCCAAGGCCCGTGCCCATGAAGCGGGCGACAAGGTCAAAGTGGACTACGTCATTCCGAAGGAAGGTGCCGGTACTTTCTACGACATGGTCGCCATCCCGAAAGATGCCGAACATAAAGACGCTGCCTACCAGTTCATGAACTTCCTGATGCAGCCGGAAATCATGGCTGAAATCACCAACGCCGTGCGCTTCCCGAACGGTAACGCTGCTGCCACCCCGTTCGTGGACAAAGACATCACCAGCGACCCAAGCATCTACCCGCCTGCCGAAGTGAAGAAGCAGCTGTACGCGATCGCTGCGCCTGACGCTTCTGTGCAGCGAGTGATCACCCGCAGCTGGACGAAGATCAAGTCGGGCAAGTAAGCCCGATGCGACAGCTCTGGGCCGCGTTTTTCGGCCCAGAGCCATTGAAAGGTAATTGATGATTGCGGCATCGAAGCTGCGAAGTTAAGTTGCGCGCCGGTTTTGCGTGTGCGGCAGCATTGTCGCTACCCAGGCACTGATTGTGAGGACCCCCACTTGTCTATTTCTGTATTCCGCAAGGCCTTGATGGCCGGCGCGGGCCTGACGCTGGCATGCAGCGTCCAAGCGGCGCCGACGGTGCACTTCTATAACTGGTCCGACTACATCGGCCCGACCACACTCGCGGATTTCGAGAAAGCTACGGGCATCAAGCCTGTGCAAGACGTGTTCGACTCCAACGAAACCCTGGAAGGCAAGCTACTGGCCGGCAACACCGGCTATGACGTGGTGGTGCCGTCCAACCATTTCCTCGGCAAGCAGATCAAGGCGGGCGCCTTCCAGAAGCTCGACAAGAACCTGCTGCCCAACTATTCCAACCTCGACCCGGCGTTGATGAAGCGCCTGGAAAAGAACGACCCGGGCAACCAGTACGCGGTGCCTTACCTGTGGGGTACTAACGGCATCGGTTACAACGTCGACAAGGTCAAGGCCGCGCTGGGCGTTGACACCATCGACTCCTGGGCCGTGCTGTTCGAACCCGAAAACATGAAGAAGCTCTCCAAGTGCGGTGTGGCTTTCCTCGACTCGGCGGACGAAATGCTGCCAGCGGTGCTCAACTACATGGGCCTCAACCCCAACAGCACCGACCCCAAGGATTACGCCAAGGCCGAGCAGAAGCTGCTGGCGGTGCGCCCGTACGTGACCTACTTCCACTCGTCCAAGTACATCACCGACCTGGCCAATGGCGACATCTGCGTCGCGGCAGGTTTCTCGGGTGATGTGTTCCAGGCCAAGGCCCGCGCTGAAGAAGCGAAGAAGGGTGTGAACCTGGCCTACGCCATTCCCAAGGAAGGCGGCAACCTCTGGTTCGACGTGCTGGCGATCCCCAAGGACGCCAAGAACGTCAAAGAGGCGCATGCCTTCATCAACTATTTGCTGAAACCTGAGGTTATCGCCCAGGTCAGTGATTACGTCGGTTACGCCAACCCGAACCCCAAGGCTGGCGCCCTGATGGACCAGGCCGTAAGGACTGACGCCGCGGTTTACCCACCGCAGGAAGTGCTGGACAAGATGTTCGTGAACTCAGAGTTGCCACCCAAGGTGCAACGGCTGATGACCCGTAGCTGGACCAAGGTCAAGTCGGGCAAGTAAAAATCCAGACCCGCGACGGCACAGTAGAACAGGCCACGCGGGCACAAAAATCTTGTTGGGAGTTTCACTCATGGCAGTTGCCTCCGGTGCCTATAAAAAAGCCCTCGAGGGTGGCCAGCAACCCAAGCAGGTGCTGGTCAAGATCGACCGGGTCACGAAAAAGTTCGACGAAACGGTAGCCGTGGACGATGTGTCCCTGGAAATCCGCAAGGGCGAGATCTTCGCCCTGCTGGGCGGCTCCGGTTCTGGCAAGTCCACCTTGCTGCGCATGCTGGCCGGCTTCGAGCGCCCGTCCGAAGGGCGGATCTTCCTCGATGGCGTCGACATCACCGACATGCCGCCCTACGAGCGGCCGATCAACATGATGTTCCAGTCCTACGCACTGTTCCCGCACATGACCGTGGCGCAGAACATCGCCTTCGGCCTGCAGCAGGACAAGATGCCCAAGGCAGAGATCGATGCCCGCGTGGCCGAGATGCTCAAGCTGGTGCACATGACCCAGTACGCCAAGCGCAAGCCGCACCAGTTGTCGGGCGGCCAGCGTCAGCGTGTGGCGTTGGCCCGCTCGCTGGCCAAGCGCCCCAAACTGCTGCTGCTCGACGAGCCGATGGGTGCACTGGACAAGAAACTGCGTTCGCAGATGCAGTTGGAGCTGGTCGAGATCATCGAGCGCGTGGGTGTAACCTGCGTGATGGTGACCCACGACCAGGAAGAGGCCATGACCATGGCCCAGCGCATCGCCATCATGCACCTGGGCTGGATCGCCCAGATCGGCTCGCCAGTGGACATCTACGAGACACCTACCAGCCGCCTGGTGTGCGAGTTCATCGGTAACGTCAACCTGTTCGAAGGTGACGTGGTCGACGACGCCGAAGGCTACGCGATCATTGCCAGCCCGGAGCTGGAGCGCAAGATCTACGTGGGCCACGGCATCACCACCTCGGTGGAAGACAAGCACATCACCTACGCCCTGCGCCCGGAAAAGATGCTGGTCACCACCCAGCAGCCAACCTGCGAGCACAACTGGTCGCGCGGCAAGATCCACGACATCGCCTACCTGGGCGGCCACTCGGTGTTCTATGTGGAGCTGCCGAGCGGCAAGGTCGTCCAGTCGTTCGTCGCCAACGCCGAGCGCCAAGGTACCCGTCCTACCTGGGGCGATGAAGTGTACGTATGGTGGGAAGACGACAGCGGCGTGGTACTGCGGTCATGAAACTGCGCAAGCTCAAGCGAGCCTTCCAGCGTCTGGTCCCGGAGGGGCGGCACCTGGTGATCGGCGTGCCGTTCATCTGGCTGTTCCTGTTCTTCATGCTGCCGTTCTTCATCGTCCTGAAGATCAGTTTTGCCGAAGCTGACGTGGCAATCCCGCCGTATACCGAGATCTACACCTACGTCGAAGACAAGATCCAGCTGGTCCTCAACCTGGCCAACTACGGGCTGTTGACCGAGGATGAGCTGTACCTCTCGGCCTACCTGGGTTCGTTGAAGATGGCGTTCTTCAGCACCCTGCTGTGCCTGCTGATCGGCTTCCCGATGGCCTACGCCATTGCCAACGCCAAGAAGGAGACCCAGACGGTCCTGCTGTTGCTGATCATGATGCCAACCTGGACCGCGATCCTGATCCGCGTCTATGCCTGGATGGGTATCCTCAGCAACAACGGCCTGCTCAACGGTTTCCTCCTGTGGACCGGGTTGATCGACCAGCCGTTGCAGATCCTCAACACCAACCTGGCGGTGTATATCGGCGTGGTCTATTCGTACCTGCCGTTCATGATCCTGCCGCTGTTCGCCAACCTGGTGAAGCATGATCCGAGCCTGCTCGAAGCTGCCTCCGACCTGGGTTCGAGCACCTTCAACAGCTTCTGGAAGATCACGGTACCGTTGTCGAAAAACGGCATCATCGCCGGCTGCATGCTGGTGTTCATCCCCGTGGTGGGCGAGTTCGTGATCCCGGAACTGCTCGGCGGCCCGGAAACCCTGATGATCGGTAAAGTGCTGTGGCAGGAGTTCTTCAACAACCGTGACTGGCCGGTGGCATCCGCCCTGGCGGTGGTGATGCTGGCGATCCTGATCGTGCCGATCCTGCTGTTCAACCGTAGCCAGGCCAAAGAGATGGAGGGCCGCGCATGAAACGCTTCAGTTTCTCCAAGCTGATGCTGGTGCTCGGCTTGCTGTTCATCTACCTGCCGATGCTGATCCTGGTGATCTACTCGTTCAACGCCTCCAAGCTGGTGACGGTGTGGGGCGGCTGGTCGATCAAATGGTACGTCGGCCTGCTCGACAACTCCCAGCTGATGGGGTCGGTGATGCGCTCGCTGGAAATCGCTTGCTACACGGCGGTGGCAGCGGTGGCGCTGGGTACCCTGGCGGCCTTCGTGCTGACCCGCGTCACCCGCTTCAAGGGCCGCACGCTGTTCGGTGGCCTGGTCACAGCGCCGCTGGTGATGCCCGAAGTGATCACCGGTCTGTCGCTGTTGCTGCTGTTCGTGGCCATGGCGCAGATGATCGGCTGGCCGCAGGAGCGGGGTATCGTCACTATCTGGATCGCCCATACAACGTTCTGTGCGGCGTATGTGGCGGTGGTGGTGTCGGCACGCCTGCGTGAGCTGGACCTGTCGATCGAGGAAGCGGCGATGGACCTGGGTGCCAAGCCGTGGAAGGTGTTCTTCCTGATCACCATCCCGATGATCGCGCCATCGCTGGCGGCGGGCGGCATGATGTCGTTCGCCCTGTCGCTGGACGACCTGGTATTGGCCAGCTTCGTCTCCGGGCCTGGCTCGACCACCTTGCCGATGGAAGTGTTCTCGGCGGTTCGTCTGGGCGTGAAGCCTGAGATCAACGCCGTGGCCAGCCTGATATTGCTGTCGGTATCGCTGGTGACCTTCTTCGTCTGGTACTTCAGCCGCCAGGCCGAAGAGCGTCGTCGCAAGGCGATTCAGCAGGCGATCGAAGAGGGTGCTGCAGCCAACGCTTCGCAGCCGCAGGTCAAGCGCCCGTCGCAGGTGGCTGCGTCGGCCTGACCGGGCCCTTTCGCGGGCACGCCCGCTCCCACAGGGACCTCACAGCCTTCAGGGTTGTGCTGAGCCCTGTGGGGTAGGTGCATCACGATCTTCAGGGTTGTGCTGAGCTCTGTGGGGTAGGGGTATCAGAGCTTTCAGGGTTGTGGTGAGCCGTGTGGGGTAGGGGTGTCATAGCTTTCAGGGTTGTGGTGAGCCCTGTGGGAGCGGGCATGCCCGCGAAGGCTCCTGCACCGATTCAAAGCCATACCGCATCCCAATGTGGATAGTCCCTGATACTTCTGACCAATCCGGCCCTCAAGGGATTGGCAACAATGTACCGGGCTACATGAACCACACACTCTTCCCGCCGCAGCGCATGGTCCTGGTAACCCGATTGCCATATCGGCTTGTGCCCGACACCGGCCTTGCGCAAGGCAATCGCTGTGCGTGATTTGAACTTGCGCATCAACGTTCCCAATGTCACTTCTTTCAGCTCAATTAGCCAATGCAGATGGTCCGGCATCACTACCCAGGCCAACGATTGGCAGTCCTGAATGTCATCTGAGAGCCGAAGGTGTTTGACCACCAGACGGGCATGGTGGAAGTCGCGGAACAGTGGTTTGCGTTGATGCGTGATGGTGGTCAGCATGTAGAGCCTGCCGGGCTCGGAGAAGCGCCCACGGCGCAGTCGGTGGGATTCGGCTAACGGCATTTTGATCTTCCTTGAATGTGAACCTCCCTGTGAAAGGTAGCGGTTGGAGCGGGGATGGCAGATGACTGATGGTTTCTGGATATGGCAGATACTGATACATGGCTGTGGAGGCCTCTTCGTGGACTCGCCCGCTCACACAGGTACCGCGCAAGTCTCAAATAGTGCGCTCTCTCTGTGGGAGCGGGCGTGCCCGCGAAGAGGCCCTGAAGGTGTACGACTTTCATGAACTCACGTCGCTGCGTTGCGAGTACTGGCGACGAGATACTACTTTCCTTTAGCCGCAGGGCTATCTTTGAGTACGCTTCACAGCCTGACGCGAAGAACGGCAGACAGCAATTCATGTTCAAATTCATCGAGAGTGGAATGGACGATTTCTTTCAAGGCAGTGCGTAGGCGCCTGGCTTCACCGAAATTTTGAATGAAATCCTTCACTATTGGCGAATCTGGAGGAAGGTGCCGAACGTTCTGAGCTTTGAAGTCATTGTGCTGATTTGCAGTGCGAATATAACTTTTTAAATAAATGCGAGTGCTGTCAGGAAGCCTAGCGATTGCTTGAGGGGCTACGTTAATGAATTCGGGAGCTCGTCGTGAGGGTGGTATGCTATCTGAAGATTCATGGAGTTGTTGTTTGGATGCTGGCGTAGCTGATAGCGTAGCAGGGCTCTCATCTGAATTGAAAATTTTAGCGCTCGAGTTTCCCCAGCGAAACTGTTTTTGTACATAATCAGGCTTGGATTTCAATGTCCAGTTTGTATCGATTGTTATTGTCTTGGAGCGGGGTAGTAGGGGTGAGCGGCCTGTTGGGTCGGATAGGTTTATGGGGTCATTAAAGCAATAGGTATATGAGTTTATACCGCCAAGCGAAAAAGGACTCAAGCTATCGCTGGAGTGGAAACGAAAAATTCTGGGGTTGTATGTTCGGGCGCCAAGACCAAGAAAGTATAAGCCCACTGTGCTGTGTAGAAGTTCGCCGTGAAACTGTAAAGAGTTGGTAGGGTTACAGGGCGTCTTTGAGTGCCCGTAGGGGGTAAATGTATGGTTTCGATTGGTGTTGCTTAGCTTCGCCATTTTTAGGTCCTCCTTTCCAGGTTGACTATCTACTTTTCTGGCCGTTTGGCAACTATTAGAAATATCAGGTCTCAGCGAGTGCTTTTGTGAGTTAGCTGCGCTTTTCCTGCTGCTTGGATGCAGCTAAAAGCATGCAGGTCAATGACGTTCAATGAACACTGATCTACGCTTTCCCTCGCATCCCACGATTCATTTGTGCGAGGTTCGCACCGGCTGTGAAAATGTCGGGATGATCCCCGCCAGTGATGTTTATCGAACCCTGAACTACGCTCACAGTCGCATCCCACAAATCATTTGTGCACAAGCAAGGAGCCAGCATGGCGTTGATGCGTCCGCTGTCGGTCGTCTGCCTGGGGCTGTTGTACATGCTCACCGGCTGTAGCAAGGAAGAGGTCCCCGAGACACTGCCTCGGGTGGGTGTGCAGCAGGTACAACCCACCGATTTCGCTGCCAGGGTCACTTTGACCGGTGACGTGCAGGCGCGGGTGCAGACCGATTTGTCATTCCGCGTCGGCGGCAAGATCATTTCGCGTAGCGTCGACGTGGGTGATCACGTCAAGGCCAACCAGGTGCTCGCCCGGCTCGACCCGAAAGACCTGCAGAACAATGTCGACTCGGCCAAGGCCGAGGTATTTGCCGCGCAGGCGCGGGTCACCCAGACCAGTGCGGCCTTCGTGCGCCAGCAAAAACTGCTGCCCAAGGGCTACACCAGCCAGAGCGAGTACGATGCTGCCGAGGCCGCGCTACGCAGCAATCAGAGCGCACTCAAGGCCGCCCAGGCCCAACTGGCCAATGCCAGCGAGCAACTCAGCTACACCGCACTGGTCTCCGAGGCCGCCGGGGTAGTCACCGAGCGCCAGGCCGAGGTTGGCCAGGTGGTTCAGGCGACCATGCCGATCTTCAGCCTGGCCGTCGATGGCGACCGCGATGCCGTGTTCAACGTCTACGAGTCGCTGCTGGTGGCACCGCCCAGCGATGCCGGGGTAGTCGTGAGCCTGCTGGACGATCCCAAGGTCCAGGCCCATGGTTTCGTGCGCGAAATCACCCCCACCGTGTCGGCGCAAAGCGGCACCGTGCAGGTCAAGGTGGGGCTCAAGGATGTGCCGCCCGGGATGCAATTGGGGGCACCGGTTACTGCCACCACCAACGCCCAGGGCCGGCCCAGTGTCGAGCTGCCATGGTCGGCGCTGACCAAGGCCTTGCATGAGCCTGCTGTATGGGTGGTGGGTGAGGGCGACAAGGTGGAACTGCGCAAAGTCGAAATCCGCCGTTACCTCACCGGCAAGATCGTGGTCGCCAGCGGCCTGAAAGGCGGCGAGACCGTGGTGGTCAACGGCGGTCAGTTGCTGCACCCCGGCATGCAGGTACAGAAGGTCGACGCCAAGGGCCCAGGGGGTGAGCTATGAAGCGTCTGTTGCTGATGCTCTCGGCCGCTGTGCTGCTGGTCGGTTGCAGTAGCGAAGAAGAGGCACCAGAGGCGATCCGGCCCGTGCTGTCGGTCAAGGTCGAACCTCAGGTGCAGTCGCAGCTGGGCCGCTTCGCCGGCAGTATCCAGGCGCGCTTCGAAAGCACCTTGGGCTTCCGGGTTTCCGGGCGCATTGCCCGGCGCTGGCTGGACGTGGGCGCCCAGGTGAAGCCGGGCGACACCTTGGCCACCCTGGACCCGACCGACCAGCAGAACCAGTTGCGCGCCGCCGAAGGCGATCTGGCCAAGGTGCAGGCACAGTGGATCAACGCCCAGGCCGATGCCCGTCGCCAGCAGCAGTTGTATGACCGTGGGGTAGGCGCTCAGGCACAGCTGGATATCGCCCAGACCAACCTGAAAACCACCAGCGCGGCACTGGAGCAGGCGCGCTCTGCCGTCAGCCAGGCCCGTGACCAGCTCGACTACAGCACCCTGCGTACCGACCACGCTGCCGTGATTACCGCGTGGCAGGCCGAAGCCGGGCAAACCGTTACCGCCGGGCAAGCCGTGGTGACCCTGGCCCGGCCGGACGTGAAGGAAGCGGTAATCGACCTGCCGATCGGCCTGGCCGAGCAGTTGAGCAAAGGCCTGACCTTCACCGTTGCCTCGCAACTGGACCCGACCATCAACACCACGGCCAGCCTGCGCGAGCTGGAGCCCCAGGCCGATGCCACCACCCGTACCCGCCGCGCTCGCCTGACCCTGGCCAGCACACCGGCGGCCTTCCATCTCGGCACCGCAATCAGTGTGACCCTTAGCTCGGCAGTGTCCCCGCGCAGCGAACTGCCCTTGAGTGCCTTGCTCGAGCGCGACGGCAAGACCCAGGTGTGGGTGATCGATACGCAGAACAAGACCGTGGCCACCCGTGACGTGGCGCTGATCGACCGCACCGCTGACAGCATCGTGCTGAGCTCTGGTGTGCAGCCCGGTGAGCGCGTGGTCACCGCCGGCGTCAACAGCCTCAAGCCTGGCCAGAAGGTCACCTTCGACGAGGATGCGCAATGAAAGGAAGCTTCAACCTGTCCGACTGGGCACTCAAGCATCAATCGTTCGTCTGGTACCTGATGTTCGTTAGCCTGTTGATGGGGATTTTTTCCTACTTCAACCTGGGCCGCGAGGAAGACCCGTCGTTCACCATCAAGACCATGGTCATCCAAACCCGCTGGCCCGGTGCGACCCAGGACGAAACCCTGTACCAGGTTACCGACCGCATCGAGAAGAAGCTCGAGGAACTCGACTCGCTCGACTACACCAAAAGCTACACCCGCCCCGGCGAATCCACGGTCTACGTGTACCTTCGCGATACCACCAAGGCCAAGGACATTCCGGATATCTGGTACCAGGTGCGCAAGAAAATCCAGGACATTCGTGGCGAATTTCCCGCCGGTATCCAGGGGCCGGGCTTCAACGACGAATTCGGTGATGTATTCGGCTCGATCTATGCCTTTACCGCCGACGGCCTGACGCTGCGCCAACTGCGGGACTACGTGGAACAGGCACGGGCCGAGGTCCGCGATGTACCCAACATCGGCAAGATCGAGCTGGTCGGCACCCAGGACGAAGTGCTGTACCTGAACTTCTCCACCCGCAAGCTGGCTGCCCTGGGCATTGACCAGCGCCAGGTGATGCAGGCACTTCAAGCGCAGAACGCGGTGACGCCGGCCGGCATGATCGAGGCCGGCCCGGAGCGCATCTCGGTGCGTACGTCCGGGCAGTTTGCCTCGGAAAAAGACCTGCAAACCGTCAACTTGAGGATCAACGACCGCTTCTTCCGCCTGGCCGATATCGCCGACATCGAGCGCGGCTACGTTGACCCGCCTTCGCCAATGTTCCGTTACAACGGCCAGACAGCCATTGGCCTCGCCATCGGCATGAAGGCCGGCGGTAACATCCAGGTGTTCGGCGCGGCGTTGAAAAAGCGCATGGATCAGGTGGTCCAGGACCTGCCGGTGGGTGTTGGTGTACACACCGTTTCTGACCAGGCCGTGGTGGTCGAGCAGGCGGTCGGCGGTTTCACCAGCGCGCTGTTCGAGGCGGTGGTGATCGTGCTGGCCGTGAGCTTTGTCAGTCTTGGCGTGCGCGCCGGGCTGGTGGTGGCCTGCTCGATCCCGCTGGTGCTGGCCATGGTGTTCGTGTTCATGGAGTACAGCGGCATCACCATGCAGCGGATTTCGCTGGGTGCGCTGATCATTGCGCTTGGCCTGCTGGTGGACGATGCGATGATTACCGTGGAGGTGATGGTCACGCGGCTGGAAATGGGTGAAAGCAAGGAGCAGGCGGCGACGTTCGCCTACACCTCCACAGCCTTCCCCATGCTTACCGGCACCTTGGTGACCGTGGCCGGGTTCGTGCCTATCGGCCTCAACGCCAGCTCTGCGGGTGAATACACCTTCACCCTGTTCGCGGTGATTGCCGTGGCCCTGATCGTGTCGTGGGTGGTGGCTGTGTTCTTCGCGCCGGTGCTTGGCGTGCATATTCTCAAAGGCGACAAGCTCAAGGCTCACGAGGCTGAGCCTGGCCGGGTCGGGCGGGCATTTGAAGGCGGGTTGCTGTGGTGCATGCGCAACCGCTGGTTGACCATCATCGGCACCGTGGTGCTGTTTGCCCTGTCGATCTTCTGCATGCGTTTTGTGCAGAACCAGTTTTTCCCGTCCTCGGACCGCCCGGAAATTCTCGTCGACCTCAACCTGCCGCAGAACGCCTCGATCGAGGAGACGCGCAAGGTGGTCGACCGCTTCGAGGCACGGATCAAGGACGATCCGGACCTGGTGCACTGGAGTACCTACATCGGCCAGGGCGCGATCCGCTTCTACCTGCCTCTCGATCAGCAGTTGCAGAACCCTTACTACGCGCAGTTGGTGATTGTCAGCAAGGGCTTCGAAGAGCGTCAGGCCATGATGGACCGCCTGCAGAAGATCCTGCACGAAGAGTTCGTCGGCGTCGGCACCAACGTGCAATCGCTGGAGATGGGCCCGCCTGTGGGCCGGCCGATTCAGTATCGGGTCAGCGGTGCCAACATCGACGAGGTACGCAAACACGCCATCGAGCTGGCCACCTTGCTCGACCAGAACGAGAACATCGGCGAGATGATCTACGACTGGAACGAGCCGGGTAAGGTGCTGCGCGTGGAAATTGCCCAGGACAAGGCACGCCAGCTGGGGCTGTCGTCCGAAGATGTTGCCAATGTGATGAACAGCATCGTCAGTGGCGTGCAGATCACCCAGGTCAACGACAACATCTATCTGGTCGATGTGGTCGCGCGCGCCGAAGACAGCGAGCGTGGCTCACCTGATACCCTGCAGAACCTGCAAATTCTTACCCCTAACGGCACGTCGATCCCACTGCTGTCGTTCGCCACCGTGCGCTACGAACTGGAACAGCCGCTGGTGTGGCGCCGCGACCGCAAGCCGACCATCACCATCAAGGCCTCGGTCAATGGCGAGATCCAGCCCACGGACCTGGTGGCCCAGCTGAAGCCGAATATCGACGAATTCGCCAGCAAGTTGCCGGTAGGCTTCGAAGTGGCTACCGGCGGTACGGTGGAGGAGAGTGCCAAGGCACAAGGGCCGATCCGCAAGGTTATCCCGCTGATGCTGTTCCTGATGGCGACCTTCCTGATGATCCAGCTGCACAGCGTGCAGAAGCTGTTTCTGGTGGTCAGCGTGGCGCCGCTGGGGCTGATCGGCGTGGTGCTGGCGCTGGTGCCTACGGGTACGCCGATGGGCTTCGTGGCGATCCTCGGCATCCTCGCGCTGGCGGGCATCATCATTCGTAACTCGGTGATTCTGGTGACCCAGATAGACGAGTTCGAAGCCCAGGGCTTGTCGCCGTGGGATGCGGTGGTGGAGGCCACCAACCACCGGCGCCGGCCGATCCTGCTGACCGCGGCGGCGGCGAGCCTGGGCATGATCCCGATTGCACGTGAGGTGTTCTGGGGCCCCATGGCCTACGCCATGATTGGCGGGATCATCGTGGCGACCTTGCTGACGCTGCTGTTCCTGCCGGCGCTGTACGTGGCCTGGTACAAGATCCGCGAGCCGCAGAAACACTCCTGAAGGCCTGTATGGCCCCTTGTAGGAGCGGGTTTACCCGCGATGCGATGGTGCATCGACCACCGTATTCGCGGGTAAACCCGCTCCTACAAGGGGGCGTGTGCTTTTAAAAAGGTTATATAAAAATTCTTAAACAGTATTTTTAAGAATAATCCCGCCTCACTACTATTGCCCTCAAGCCAGGCGCAAACCCCCTTCAAACCTCTGCCCGGCGCCCTCACTCCAAGGAGAACGAGCATGAGTGCATCTCTGCGTAGCATCGACGGTCAGGACGAAGCCACCATCTTGCGTGAAATCCAGAGCGCCTTGCGCGACCTGCGGTTCGGTGCGGTGGAGATCACCGTGCACAACGCTCAGGTGGTACAGATCGAGCGCAAGGAGAAGTTCCGCCTGCAACAGCCCGGCAACAAGCCCGGCTGATCGGCGCCACAACATCCAAAACTAGAAAAAATGCCAATCGGGAGCTTCACCATGTCCATCCGCCGTTATGCGCTCGCCGCCCTGGCCAGTGCTGTTTTTGCCGGTTCCGCCATCGCCAAGGACTACGAACTGCTCAACGTGTCCTACGACCCGACCCGTGAGCTGTACCAGCAGTACAACGCCGAGTTCATCAAACACTGGCAACAGGCCCACCCGGGTGACAAGGTGAAAATCCAGCAATCCCATGGGGGGTCGGGCAAGCAGGCCCGTGCGGTGATCGACGGCCTGCGCGCCGACGTGGTGACCCTGGCCCTGGCCGGTGACATCGACGAAGTGGCCAAACTTGGCAAGACCCTGCCCGAGAACTGGCAGACCCGCCTGCCTGACGCCAGCACCCCGTACACCTCGACCATCGTGTTCCTGGTGCGCAAGGGCAACCCGAAAGGCATCAAGGACTGGGGCGACCTGATCAAGAAGGACGTGTCGGTCATCACCCCGAACCCGAAAACCTCCGGCGGTGCACGCTGGAACTTCCTCGCAGCGTGGGCGTACGGCCTGAAGGCCGGCGGTAGCGAAGAGAAGGCCAAGGCCTATGTGCAGGAGCTGTTCAAGCATGTACCGGTGCTGGATACCGGCGCCCGTGGTTCGACCATCACCTTCGTCAACAATGGCCAGGGCGACGTGTTGCTGGCCTGGGAAAACGAAGCCTTCCTGGCCCTGAAGGAAGACGGTGGTGCCGACAAGTTCGACATCGTCGTGCCGTCGCTGTCGATCCTGGCCGAGCCGCCAGTGGCCGTGGTCGACAAGAACGCCGAGAAGAAGGGCAATACCGAGATTGCCACCGAATACCTCAAGCACCTGTACAGCCCGGCCGGGCAGAAGATTGCCGCCGAGAACTTCTACCGCCCGCGTGACGAGAAAGTCGCTGCGGAGTTTGGCAAGCAGTTCCCGAAACTGGACCTGGTGACCATCGACAAGGACTTTGGTGGGTGGAAGACTGCACAACCGAAATTCTTCAATGATGGCGGTGTGTTCGACCAGATCTATCAGGCACAGTAAGGGCCAAAGGAAATCGGGGCCGCGTTGCGGGCCATTCGCGGCACAAGGCCGCTCCCACAAGGAACCATGATCCCCTGTGGGAGCGGCCTTGTGTCGCGAATGGGCTGCCAAGCAGCCCCAGGATTCAAAAGCTTGCACCGGCCCGGGATTGTTTCCGGGCTGAGTGCGTTCAACCAGGGATATTTATGTCGCGTCGTATCTCCCCCGTCATACCCGGCTTCGGGCTGACGCTGGGCTACACCTTGGTGTACCTCAGCCTGATCGTGCTGATACCGCTGGCGGCCATGTTCATCCATGCCTCGCAGCTGACCTTCGAGCAGTTCTGGACCATCATCAGTGCGCCGCGGGTGATCGCTGCGCTCAAGCTGAGCTTCGGCACCGCCCTGTTCGCCGCCATCATCAACGGTGTGATCGGTACCCTGCTGGCCTGGGTGCTGGTGCGTTACACCTTCCCCGGGCGCAAGATCATCGATGCGATGATCGACCTGCCGTTCGCCTTGCCCACCGCGGTTGCCGGTATCGCCCTGACTGCCCTGTACGCGCCGCAGGGCTGGGTCGGCCAGTTCGCCACCGACCTGGGCTTCAAGATCGCCTACACCCCGCTGGGCATCACCCTGGCACTGACCTTCGTGACCCTGCCGTTCGTGGTGCGCACGGTGCAGCCGGTACTGGCCGACATCCCGCGCGAAGTGGAAGAGGCCGCAGCCTGCCTGGGCGCCAAGCCACTGCAGGTGTTCCGCCACATCCTGGCGCCGGCCCTGCTGCCGGCATGGCTCACCGGCTTTGCCTTGGCCTTCGCCCGTGGCGTGGGCGAGTATGGTTCGGTGATCTTCATTGCCGGCAACATGCCGATGAAGACCGAGATCCTGCCGCTGCTGATCATGGTCAAGCTCGACCAGTACGACTACACCGGCGCGACCGCCATCGGCGTGTTGATGCTGGTGGTTTCCTTCATCCTGCTGCTGCTGATCAACCTGCTGCAGCGCCGCATCGAAACCCCTTGAAGGAGGCCGGCATGTCCAGTTCATCCCTGAGTGCAAGTGCCGCAGCCAACGCCGCCCGCCGTGGCAGCGCCACGTCACGGCGTATCCTGATCGGCCTTGGCTGGCTGGTGTTCGCCCTGTTCCTGCTGCTGCCGCTGGTGATCGTGGTATCGCAGGCGCTGAAGAACGGTTTTGGCACCTTCTTCGAGGCGATATTCGAACCCGATGCGTTGTCGGCGCTGAAGCTGACCCTGCTCGCCGTGGTTATCTCGGTGCCGCTCAACCTGGTATTTGGCGTAAGCGCCGCCTGGTGCGTCAGCAAGTACACCTTCCGTGGCAAGAGCATCCTGGTCACCCTGATCGACCTGCCGTTCTCGGTGTCCCCCGTGATCGCCGGCCTGGTCTACGTGCTGATGTTTGGCGCGCAAGGCCTGCTCGGGCCGTGGCTGCAGGACCACGATATCCAGATCGTGTTCGCCCTGCCGGGCATTGTCCTGGCGACCATTTTCGTTACCGTACCGTTCGTGGCCCGTGAGCTGATCCCGCTGATGCAGGAGCAAGGCACGCAAGAGGAGGAGGCTGCACGGCTGCTCGGTGCCAACGGCTGGCAGATGTTCTGGCACGTGACCCTGCCGAACATCAAATGGGGCCTGATTTACGGCGTGGTGCTGTGTACCGCGCGGGCCATGGGCGAGTTCGGCGCGGTGTCGGTGGTTTCGGGCCACATCCGTGGCGTGACCAACACCTTGCCGCTGCATGTGGAGATCCTCTACAACGAGTACAACCACGTCGCGGCCTTCAGCGTGGCCAGCTTGTTGCTGATCCTGGCGCTCTTCATCCTGCTGCTCAAGCAGTGGAGCGAGAACCGTATTAACCGCCTGCGCCACAGCGCCGCGGAGGAATGATTCATGTCGATCGAAGTTCGTAACGTCAGCAAGCGCTTCAACAGCTTCCAGGCCCTGAACGCTATCAACCTGGACATCAACAGCGGCGAGCTGGTGGCTTTGCTCGGCCCGTCCGGCTGCGGCAAGACCACCCTGCTGCGCATCATTGCCGGCCTGGAAACCCCGGACCAGGGCAACATCGTGTTCCATGGCGAGGACGTTTCCGGCCACGATGTGCGTGACCGTAATGTCGGGTTCGTGTTCCAGCACTACGCGCTATTCCGCCACATGAGCGTGTTCGACAACGTTGCCTTCGGCCTGCGCATGAAGCCCAAGGGCGAGCGCCCGAGCGAGAGCAAGATTGCCGAGAAGGTGCATGAGCTGCTGAATATGGTGCAACTGGACTGGCTGTCCGACCGCTACCCCGAGCAGCTTTCCGGTGGCCAGCGTCAGCGTATCGCCCTGGCCCGCGCCCTGGCGGTGGAGCCGAAGGTGCTGCTGCTGGACGAGCCATTCGGTGCGCTGGATGCCAAGGTGCGCAAGGAGCTGCGTCGCTGGCTGGCGCGGCTGCACGAGGATATCAACCTGACGTCGGTGTTCGTTACCCACGACCAGGAAGAAGCCATGGAAGTAGCCGACCGCATCGTGGTGATGAACAAGGGCGTGATCGAGCAGATCGGCTCGCCGGGTGAGGTGTACGATCAGCCGGCCAACGATTTCGTCTACCACTTCCTTGGTGACTCCAACCGCCTGGCCTTGAGCGAAGGGCATCACGTGCTGTTTCGCCCGCACGAGGTGTCGCTGTCGCGGCACGAGACCGAAGGGCACCATGCGGCCGAGGTGCGCGACATTCGGCCGTTGGGCGCGACCACGCGGGTGACCTTGAAGGTGGAAGGGCAGAGCGAGCTGATCGAGGCCGAGGTGGTGAAAGACCATGACAGCCTGACCGGGTTGGCGCGGGGAGAGACGTTGTTCTTCCGACCGAAGGTTTGGCAGAAGGTGGCGGATATCTGAGTCGCACAAGGAAAAGAGAGCCCGGGCATGGTCCCGGGTTTTTCTTGCCTGAACGTTTGACAGGGCAGCTTTACAGCCTTTTACAAGCGAGTGGCGGTAGCGCACTTGTTATTCCCTATGGATATTAATAAATATCTTCTTATTCCTTTACGAATATTTCGCCCTCCCTATACTTGTCTCCAAGCACGCAAACTTACTGGAGGCGTCCCCATGCGCAATGAGTCGATTCGCTACCTGATTGTGCCGGGTTGGCAAGGATCGCCAGACAACCATTGGCAGAGTCACTGGCAGCGCACCCTGCCCAACAGTGCACGGGTCGAACAGCGAGACTGGCTCACCCCGCAGCGGCAGGACTGGGTGCACGCGCTGGAGCAGGCGATTGCCGCCGAGCGCTCGCCGGTGATCCTGATTGCCCACAGCCTCGGTTGCATCACTGTCGCCCATTGGGCAGCGCAGGCAAGCCCGGCCTTGCTGCGGCAGGTGCGTGGTGCACTGCTGGTGGCGCCGGCAGATGTCGAACGGCCCACTTGCGCACCCGTGCTGCGCAACTTTGCGCCGATCCCTACCGAGGTGCTGCCATTCCCTAGCCAGGTCGTCAGCTCGGACAACGACCCGGCCGTGAACGTGCCACGGGCGCTGTACCTGGCCCAGGCATGGGGCGCCGAAGCGGGTTTGCTGAGCAATGCCGGGCACATCAACGTCAAGTCCGGGCATGAGCGCTGGGAACAAGGCTTCGCCTACCTGTATCGCTTGCAGAGCCGGATCGAGCAGCGCGCACTGCGCCGCGCCTGATCGCCCTTACTGTTCACCCTTTGCCTGACGCCTGGCCATTACGGGCCTGGGGCGGGAGTTCGTCATGACGTTTCAAAACCCGTTCGGCCAGCCGCTGCTGACCTTCCCCGAGCTGGACAAGAGCCCGCTTAGCATTCGTGCCAAGGCGCTGGTGTTCATCGACCCGCGCTCGCAGCAGCTGCGCGAGGACCTTGAGCGCCTGGCGCCACAACCTTTGCCGGTGCTGATCCGTGGCGAAACCGGCACCGGCAAGGAGCTGCTGGCCCGGCAGATCCACCGTACCAGCGACCGTGGAGGGTTGTTCGTGTCCGTCAACTGCGCGGCCATCAGCCCCACCTACGCCGATGCCGAGCTGTTTGGCTATAGCGCCGGCAGCCATGGCGGTACGGCCAGCAGCCGCGCCGGCTGGTTCGGTTCGGCCAGCGGCGGCACCTTGTACCTGGACGAGATTGCCGACTTGCCACTGGCGATCCAGGGCAAGCTGCTGGCGGCCCTGGAAAACCGCGAGGTCACTCGGGTGGGCGCGCAGCAGCCCCAGCCGGTGGATGTGCGTCTGGTAGCCGCCACCAGCATCGACCTGGCCCGTGTGGTGCGTGCAGGGCGCTTCAACGAGCGCCTGTACCAGTATTTGCGCGAGGGGGCGCTGGAGCTGCCGCCGCTGCGCGAGCGGCCGGGCGATATCCTGCCGCTGGCCGAGTACTTCGCGGGCATCTACAGCGTGCGCCTGCAGCGGCCTGTGCCCTTGGTGAGCGAGGCGGCGCAGCGGGTTCTGGAGGGGCATTTCTGGCCCGGCAATACCCGCGAACTGGAGAACGTCATCCACTTTGCCTTGCTGGTCAATGACGGCGAAGAGATCCTGCCAGAAGACCTCGACCTGCCTGACCCCGCGCGTTAGACATCGCTCTTGGGTAAAGAGGCTGATGCCATTCTGTTTTTGGAATAAGCAACTAAGTAAAAGATATTGTTGCGGAATAAAAAATCTGGGTATCGTCCGCCTCACGCCCACTGGTGAACCGGTTGGGCACCCGATTCGCCATCGCCGATGGCCCAGATTCAGAACAAGGACCACCATGAAGAAGACCCTGCTGACCACTGCCCTGGCTGCTGCCCTGTCGTTCTCCGGCCTGGCCGCTGCTGCCGAGAAACTGGTGGTTGCCGCTACCCCGGTACCGCACGCCGAAATCCTCGAATTGATCAAGCCGACCCTGGCAAAAGAAGGCGTGGACCTTCAGATCAAGGTCTTCACCGATTACGTGCAGCCGAACGTGCAGGTGGACCAGAAGCGTCTGGACGCCAACTACTTCCAGACCCTGCCGTACCTGCAAAACTTCAACGAAGGCAAGGGCACCCACCTGGAAACCGTGGTGGGTGTGCACGTAGAGCCCTTCGGTGGCTACTCCAAGAAGGTCAATGCCTTGAGCGAGCTGAAAGAAGGCGCAACCGTTGCCATCCCTAACGAGGGCAGCAACAGCGGCCGTGCGCTGCTGCTGCTGCAGAAGGCCGGCCTGATTACCCTGAAAGACCCAAAGAATGCCCTGGCCACCCCCAAGGACATCGCCGAGAACCCGAAGAAGCTTAAGTTCCGCGAGCTTGAGTCGGCGATGTTGCCCCGTGTGCTGGACCAGGTCGACCTGGACATGATCAACACCAACTATGCCCTGGAAGCTGGCCTGAACCCGGCTAAAGATGCACTGGTGATCGAAGGTGCCGACTCGCCCTACGTGAACTTCCTGGTGGCCCGCCCGGACAACAAGGACAGTGAGGCCATCCAGAAACTGGCCAAGGCCCTGACCAGCCCTGAAGTGAAGGAATTCATTGCCAAGAAGTACCAGGGTGCGGTGCTGCCGGCGTTCTGATGCGCTTGCTTCACCTTGCATGACCCAACGCCGACACCTTTGTGTCGGCGTTTTCATTGCTGGGATCTCTGAAAGCTGGCGCGATCCCTGTGGGAGCGGGTTTACCCGCGAAGAATCCAACGCGGTGCATGGCACCGGCTGCGCCGGTGTTCGCGGCTAAAGCCCCACAGTGCTCGCGCAAACTTTGGGGTTTTGAGCAAGGCAGCCCCTTACGGCCCTGGCACCAATCGCAAGGTACTCTGCGCCGGTATTACCCCCATCTGTGCCTTCTGATACTGCCCCTGCACATACCCTTCGGCCTGGTCCGCGTAATGGCGGTCATACGGCACGCCACTCTGCCCAACCGGGTTGCTGGTCAGCGCCTGCCCGGCATCGACAAAGTCGATCAGCCGCCGCGTCGACGGCCCGTACGTCACCGGCCATGGCGCCGGGCCGATCTTCGCCGAAAGGTTGTTCGGTACTTCATGAGTACCCGGTGCGGCAAACGGCCCAACGTTGAACAGCAGGTTCAGCGGCTTTTTCACCCCAAGCGGATGGTTGTGGGTCAGGGTATGGGCCTTGCCCCATTGCCAGCTGGCTGGGTCCTTGCCGAGGGTGTCGCGCAAGTGGCCAAGGCTCTTCTGCCAGGCTTCGCGCACGATCGAGCTGCGGTCAGTGCGCTGGTTGGCGCCGCGGGTGTTCCACCAGGGCGACTCGGCATCGGCGGCAAGGCGCGGCAGCGCGGCATCGATGGCACGGGTGCTGATCAGCACCGGGAACCAGGTATCGCCCAATTCGTCATGCAACGCGGCATAGGCCAGCTCGTAAAGGAACTGGTTGAACAGCGTGGCGCTGGTTGAGTCCAGTGGATAGTCGCCGCGCCAGGCAGCCAGCTGCTCGACCAGTTCCTTTTCCTCGTCACCCTGGGCGATCTGACGCAACGTCGCTAGCAGCGGTGCCAAGGTGCGCGGGCCGTAATCGCTGGCCGTATCGAGTTGCAGTGCCTGGCTGTTCTGCATGTCCCATTTCACCTCCGGGTTGGCCAGCTGGCGATCAAGCTGGCGGCCGCGGTCGGCGAGGTTGTAGTAGCCGGGTATCGGCACCACTGCGGGTGGCTGGTAGTTGGCCGAGACGATATAACCGCTGGCCGGATTCTCCTGTTGCGGGTTGACGCTGAAGGGGTAAAAGCCGGGTTTGTCGGCCTGGCTGCTGGCGCCGTCGAGGATGAACGCCGGGTTCACACCGTCCGGGCGAATCGGCAGTTTCGCCGCCGCCCACCAGCCGATATCGCCACGGGCATTGGCCCAGACGAAGTTCAGCCCCGGCGCCTGCACCTTGGCAGCCGCTTCGCGCATCTTGCCCAGGGTGTCGGCGCGATTGAGCTGGTAGAAGCCTTCGAGGATCGGGTTCTCGGTTTCGAGGAACGCCCACCACATGGCAATCGGTGTGGCCCCTGCCGTGGCGCCGAGGACTTCGTTGACGATTGGCCCGTGGGGTGAGCGGCGCAGGTTGATGGTGACCGGTTGCTCGCCTTTGATTGCAATCTGCTGCTCGGTCTTTTCCAGTGTGCGCCACTGGCCATCGACCATGACCTGCTCAGCGTTGGCAGGGTTGGTCTTTTCTGCGATCAGGTCGACGTCGTCGTTCTGGAACATGGTCAGGCTCCAGCCGAAGTCACGGTTGTGGCCGAGCAGAGCGAACGGGTTAAGTGCCTGAAAATAGCCGTAGAGGCTGAAGCCGGGCGCTGACAGCTCGGCCTCGTACCACACCGCAGGTACGGCAAAGCTGATGTGCGGGTCGCCGGCCAGCAAGGGTTTGCCGCTGCGGGTGCGGCTACCCGCGACCGCCCAGGCGTTGCTGCCTTCGAACTGCGGGATGCCGGCATCGCCCAGCGCCTCATCGCTTAAGCGCGCAAGTGTTTCCAGGCTTTGCCAGTCGGCAGCGGCCAGTGGCGTGCCCAGAGCGCCCTCGGGTTGCCAGCCAAGGTCGAATATTTTCAGGTAGTCAGGCCCTAGCTGGTCGCGGATGTAGGTCAGAGCAGGCTCGGTGCGGAACGCGGCGGCAAAACTGTAGGCCAGGTAGCCGGCGATGCTCAGCGTGTCCTCGGCGGTGAACGGTCGCGGGGTGATGCCGAGCAGGTCGAATTCCGTGGGCTTGGGGTGGCTGGCCTGCCAACTGTTGACCCCGTCGAGGTAGGCTTGCAGGGCCTGCCATGCCGGCGCCTGCGGATCCTGCCGCTTGGCCATCAGCGCGGCCTGCTCGCGTATGCGCAGGCTACGGAACAGGGTGTCGGTGGGCAGTAGCTTGTCGCCGAGCACTTCGGCCAGCTCGCCACGGGCCAGGCGGCGCATGATTTCCATCTGGAATAATCGGTCCTGGGCATGCACGTAGCCCAGTGCGCGGTAAAGGTCCGGCTCGCTCTGTGCCTGCAGGTGTGGCACGCCGCGTGCGTCGTAGCGCACGCTTACCGGCGCTTGCAGGCCGGCAACGGCGACCTCGCCCTCGCGCTGCGGCAGCTTGCCCTGAACGTACCAGTACCCGGAGGCGCCAGCGGCCACCGTGACTACCACCGCCAGCAGGGTCAGGCTGCGCTTCATTCAGACTCCTTGTGCATTCAAACGAAAAATGTGGTCCGATCATCGGCGGATTCGCGAACAGAGCATAGCCCCAGGAAGGAGTTTCCATGTCCCTCAGCGAAAAACAGAAAATGCTCACTGGCCAGCTCTACCACGCTGGCTGCCCTGAACTGCAGGCCGAGCAGATCGCCAACAAGCACTGGATGCACCGCTACAACAACAGTGTCGAACTGCTCAACGACGCACGCCACGGGCTGCTTGTGGAGCACTTTGGCCAGGTTGGCGAAGGCGCGGTGATTCGCCCGCCTTTCTATTGCGACTATGGCTACAACATCAGCGTTGGCCGTAATACTTTCATGAACTTCAACTGCGTGATCCTCGACGTGGTGCCGGTGCGTATCGGCGACGACTGTCAGATCGGCCCCAACGTGCAGATCTATACCGCCGACCATCCGCTCGATCCTGAAGTGCGACGCAGCGGGCTGGAGAGCGGGCGGCCGGTGACCATCGGCAACAACGTGTGGATTGGTGGCGCGGCGATTATCCTGCCGGGGGTGACCATCGGTGATAATGCCATCGTCGGCGCCGGCAGTGTGGTGACCCGGGATGTGCCCGCGGGCGCGACGGTGGTGGGTAACCCGGCGCGGGTGCGAGGGTGATATGAAAAGCCCTGCGGTGTTGGCCGCAGGGCTTAGGTCAGGCGGGTTTGAAGCCGGGTTTGCCGTTGGCGGCGCGCCAGGCTTTTACGCGGTTGACGACGCCTTGGGGAGAGTCATCGGCATCATCACCTGGATAGTAAATGAGATCAGATCCTAGGGGATTCTCGATGATTTCTTCAAATTTGAGTGCCAAGTCGTCCAAGTGTTGTCCAAGGGCTGCCCCCTTCAAGCCTGAGCGATTTTCAAAAAATTCGCCTACAAAGGCCAGAAACTCGCTCTCTGTGAAGTCTTCGATATGATTCTTGCTGATCATTCGCTTCCCCTCTTGTTGTGGTGGTCGATATGTCGGCGGGGTGTCATTACAACAATATTGTCCAAGTCATAGACAGCGCCGCCTTTGGCTATCTCTTCAACATGGTGCAGCTCGAATGTCGCTCGTTTTCCCACGCGCTCTTGGGCGGGAACACGGGGCGCGATACCTTCGGCCATTCTGAGCCGGTTACTTAATGTGAAGTACTGCCTAAGCTCCGGGTCTGCGGCTACTTCAATCCACAATGCCTCCCGAAGCTTATCAAAGCTGGTAAATCGCCGTCCTGTGAGTCTCTGCGCAATGCGCGAAGGAATAGGCGCCGCCCCATGCTGTGAGAATGCATCCTCCAGGAATTTGTCCTGTGTGAGTTGACCGTTTCCACTGGCAACCCCCGGCAAATTCCGTGGGTTGCGCAGCATCACATAGATCGGCGCCAGTCCCGAGTCTGCCGGGAAGACGATGACGTAGTCATCAATGTGCAGGTCGGGCAACCCGGGGAATGTGCGGATATCCGGTTCCGGAGGAGCGATGATGTTGCCCGGCAGGTGCGTCTGCAGGTCCTCGACAATGGTCGCGCCCGGGATGTAGGTGCCCCTCTCGTCGTCGTACTGGCCCAAGGTCGAGGGCGGCGTTGCGGGGTGCCAAAGCAGCGTGGCACCACCCGGGCCTTCCGCGGTAAAGCGATAGGCGCCGTGAGTGGCATCCCACTGAGCCTGGCGCACACGTAGTCACGCAGCACGCCGCTGCCATCAGTGGCTGCCAGGTACAGCTCGGTCTGGTTGCCTTGCGGGACGGCGTTCATCCGCAGCGGCAGCTCAAGGTTCTGGCCGACCTTGCGGTTTGCCTCCAGGGTCAGGTCCGCACCGGGCGTCATCATGGCCAGCGGGACGGTGACGCCCATGCGCTCGCCATCGCCCAGGCGCGTGGCGTAGAGCATCAGTGACGCATACCGAATGGCCGTCAGTGCAGCGCCCGTCAGCAGGCGCTGTGCAGTCTTGCCAATTGACTCGGCGAGGCTCTCCCAGATCAACTCGAATTCGGCCGTGCCACCGCGCGAGGAACTCAATATCACCGGGTGGCGAGTGCTTGCAGTCCAGGCGTTGAAGGTAATCGGGGTATTGCTGGGTGTGTGACCCGAGAGCGCCGCGAGTACTGCCTGCTCGTCGAAAGCCGCTTGCAGGGCGATGTCCGCCTGGTCTCGCAGCTGCCTGGCAGTCGTTGCATCGGTAGATGACGTACTTGCATGCTCGGCTGCTTGAGCTTGCACCTGAGCTTGCAGGGCGAGCAACTCTGGCCGTCGATCTGCAGAGGTGCCAACTGCTATGACTCGCAGGGCGAAATCGATGCGGTGAGCTTCGACCTCTAACAGGCTATGAAGCCTGCCCCAGGTAGAGTAGGCCTGCACCAGCCGCGCTCGCGCCCTGAGCAGGCCGGAGGTTTCCTGTACCAGTTCGCGGCTGTGCTCCAGTGCCGCTTCCTCGGCAATGTCCTCATGCAGGTGGCGGGTGAAGGCAGTGAGCAAGTCCTGCAGTGCACTGCGCGCTATTTGGAACTCATGGCTGGCAGCAAGGATGCGGACCAGTGCTTGCTCGGTCTGATAGAGCGTTTGATCGATCTTCCGGTTGTTACTTTCTTTTAATCTGGCTGCGGACAACGCACTTCGAAGTCGATGCTGGCGCTGTATCAACTCGCTGCTTTGCTGCTCTAGCAACTTGGCCTCGAACGCGGCCCGGTAGGATGCGAGCCACGCGGTGCGTGGATCTGCTGGCCCGTTGGGGGCGCGGGTGACAGCCAGGAACTCCTGAAAGGAGCGATGCTCCGGGGCTTTGCCATAGAAGCTGTTGGCTTGTTGGCGGGCAGCTTCCAGGCGTGGCCCAAGCTGCGTCTGAAGCTGGCTGATCGCCGCGATTCTTCGCTCGATTGCCTGGACTTCGCTCAGGCCGGCCAGCGAGCCGGCTTGAGCGAGAATGGCCTGGTCGAGATCCTGGTCAAGTGCGGCCTGGCGCTGCTCATGGGCTTGCTTGACCTGCCGCTTGTCGTTTTCGATCTGTGGAATCAGATCGATGACGAGGCTGCCTGGACGGAAGCTGGATACCAGCTGATAAGGTATGCGGTTGTGGCCCCAGAAAACGCCAGGGACGAAGATCGGGCGCGTGCCGTGGACATGGCTATCGGGCAGCTCGGTGAAGCCTTGTGGTGACATACAGTTTCTCCATTGATCTGTATGTCGCTACGGTAAAAATCCTCCCATGGGTCGAAGCTGTAGATATCTATGGGGTACCCACTATCTACCAAGGGCAGTAGCACCCTATTGCCAAGGTATTGGTTGCCTGCACCGGACGGCCTTCAAGCAAGGCCTTGATGATAGGCTCCACGAAACTGTTGCTGGCGTTGCACACCGCACCTTCGCTGTAGGGGCCGAAGTAGGCCAGGTTGCCTTGCCGGTCCCAGATGGCCACGGCCGGAGAGGCAGGCAGGTGCTCGCTGCCGGGCAGGTGGGTGATGGGTTGCAAGCTGCCGATATTGGCCGGTAGCTGGCCGTGGCTGCCGGGCTTTTGCAGCACGTGGAAGGTAACGTCGTGGCCTGCAAACTGGCTGATAAGGTCGCCCAGGTGCTGTTGGTTGCCGACGTTGCATGGGCAGGCCGGGTCCCAGAAATGCACCACGCGGATCGGGCCAGTACCGGCCAGCTCGGCAGGTAGCTGTAACTGGCTGCCGTCGAACAGCGTGGCCTGGTTGTCGAACGGGCGCAGGTAGCGAGCCTGAAAGGCGCTGTAGGCCTGCCAGAGGATTACGGCGCCGACCAACAAGGCGATGACCGTGCACAGCGGTTTGATGATTCGGCTATTCATGAAGAGTCGGTGGCCCTTGTGGAAGCAACTGTCTTGCTCAATTTCTAAAAGCTGGCGCGATCCCCGTGGGAGCGGCCTTGCGTCGCGAAAGGGCCGCGCAGCGGCCCAGGTCTCGGCATCATGCATAGATCGCTGGGGCCGCTTTGCGGCCCTTTCGCGACACAAGGCCGCTCCCACAATTAGTTCGATGCTGGTTGTTCGAGGTGAGCAAGCTTGCCATGGCGCCGGCCAGAGCTGAAGATTCCAGATCAATACTTGCATCAATGTGGATGTACCCGATGCCCCCTGCCTTTCACCCCGACCGCCTGCGCACAAGCCTGGCGCCGTTCACCACTCGCCAGCCACTGTCGGCACAAGCGCAGGACTACCAGCGCTTCTATGGCCTGGACCTGCCGGCACACAGCTGGCTGGGCGGCTTCCAGGCGGCGGGGTTCGACCTGGTCGGGCAGGCCTGGCTACCCGACCAGCCCAGCGCGACGTTGTTCCTGCTGCACGGCTATTACGACCACATGGGCCTCTACCAGCATGTGATTGCGTGGGCACTCAAGCAAGGTTTTGCGGTGATCAGTTGCGACCTGCCCGGCCACGGCCTGTCCAGCGGCGAGCGGGCCAGCATCAATGACTTTGCGGTGTACCAGCAGGTGCTGGAGGCCTTGTTCGAACAGGCGCACACGCTGCAACTGCCGCACCCGTGGCATCTTTGTGGGCAGAGCACGGGGGGGGCGATTGCCGTGGACCATCTGCTGCACCAGGGCGCACGCAGCCCCGTCGATGGCCAGGTCATCCTGCTGGCCCCGCTGGTGCGGCCAAGTTCCTGGCGTTGGTCGAAGTTCAGTTATTGCGTGCTGCGCCACTTCGTCAATGGCATCGAACGGCGCTTCAGTGAGAACACCAACGACCCGGCCTTCCTGCCGTTCCTGGAGGCCGACCCGCTGCAACCGCGTCGCCTGCCAACGGCCTGGGTGGGCGCACTGATTGCCTGGGTCAAACGCATCGAGGCTGCGCCGCGTAGTGCGCGTCGGCCATTGATCGTGCAGGGGGAGGCGGATGGCACGGTGGACTGGCCCCACAACCTCGAAGTGCTCAAGGCCAAGTTTGCCGAGCCACAGATCCTGATGCTGCCCGAAGCCCGTCACCACCTGGCCAACGAGTTGCCGGGCATCCGCCAGCGCTACTTCGACTTCATCGATCAGCGCCTGGGCTGATCACTTCAGGTCGTTGGTGCTCTGGCCAACCGCCAGGCCGGCACGTACAGCGGCCAGGGCCGCCTGGTAGTAAGCCTTGCCCTCGGGCGACTCGGCAAAGGTGGCGAACGCTTCCAGCTCGGCATCGGACAGGTCGCGGTAGACGTACAACAGGGTGTTGTTCAGGTCTTCGCCAATCTGCCCCATCAACCGCTGGCGCTGGCCATCCAGCAGGCTCTGGGCCTGGCCGCCGCTGAACAGGCCGGGGATCATCGAGCTGAGGCTGTCGGCGGCTACACCGGCAATGGCAAGGCTGACTTCGGCGCCGGCTTCCCGCGCAGGCAGGGCTTGGGCCAGGTGGCCGATGATCAGCAGACGATCGTCGCTGGCCTGGATCTTGGGCAGGCCTTTGGCGTTCTTGGCCAGTTCGTCCTTGCGGGTGGCCTTGAGCTCGGCCGCCACCACTTTGCGCCCCAGCGGCGACTGGAAGAAGGCCAGGGCTGGTGCCGGGTCGGCCAGGGTGGCGCGCAGCTTTGCCTGGGCGCGACGGTCCACCGCCTGGGCCTGGAAGCGCTGGTTGCTGTTGTTGACCAGCGCCTGGTACACGGCGGGTGGCAAACTGTTGCGGTAGCGCTCCTGGGCAGCGGTCAGGGCATCGTTGAAGTGGGCGCGCTGGTCGGGCCAGCCGGCAGCCTTGTACAGTTGATTCAGGTTGTCTGCCCAGACAGGCATGGTGCAGATCATCAGCAGAATCAGGGAAAACAGACGGCGCATTCAGGACTCCTGTCGGCAGGTGGCTATTGTCCTTGGCCCGGCGCCGGTTTGTCGAGATATCCGCGTGTTTCTCGGCCAAGTGGCGCTGTGCGGCGACAGGGCGAATGGATATGATGCGCGCCATGCACATATCCCCTGAACACCCGATGCTTGCGGCCGTCGTCGACGATCTGGCCACCCATGGCTGGTCCCAGCAGGCGCAATTTCTGCCTGCCGACCTGGTGCGCGCACTTGCAGCCGAGTGCCGGCGCCGTGATGCCGAAGGCGAACTCAACCCCGCAGGGGTTGGGCGGGGAGCTGCCCAGGAGGTGCGCGAAACCATTCGCGGTGACCAGATCCAGTGGGTCGACCCGGGGCAGGCCGAGGCCTGCGACCAGTACCTGGCGGCCATGGATCAGCTGCGCCTGGCAATCAACCAAGGCCTTTTCCTGGGCCTGGAAGACTTTGAATGCCACTTTGCCCTGTATCCATCGGGGGCGTTCTATCGCCGGCACCTGGACCGCTTCCGCGACGATGACCGGCGCATGGTCTCGGCGGTGCTTTACCTCAATGAAGGCTGGCAACCGCATGACGGTGGCCAGTTGCGCATGTTCCTGGCCAACGGTGTCGAGCACGATGTCGAGCCAGTGGCCGGTTGCCTGGTGGTATTCCTGTCGGGCGAAGTGCCTCACGAAGTACTACCGGCCGGGCGTGAGCGGCTGTCATTGACCGGCTGGTTCAGGCGGCGTGGCAATGACCCGTTCTGATAGGCCCAAGGTGCTGGTGAGCGCCTGCCTGTTGGGGCAGCCAGTTCGCTATGACGGCCGGGCCAGCGGCCATCCCGATTTGTTGCAGCAGTGGCAGGCCGAAGGGCGCGTGGTGCCGTTGTGCCCCGAGGTAGCAGGCGGCTTGCCGACACCGCGGCCGCCAGCGGAGATACCGGGCGGGCAGGGTAGCGCAGTGCTCGATGGCGACACGCAGGTGCTGACAGTGACGGGCGAAGATGTCAGTGCCGAGTTTCTGGCCGGGGCGCGGCTGGCGCTGGAGCTGGTGCGCCGGCATGGCATCCGCGTGGCGGTGCTGAAGTCTGGCAGCCCTTCGTGTGGCAACCGGTTGACCTATGACGGCACCTTCAGTGGTGTGAAAGTGGCGGGGGAAGGGGTAACCACGGCGCTGCTGCGGCGGGCGGGGGTGCAGGTGTTCAGCGAGCTGGAACTGGACCAGGCGCAGCGGGCTTTGGCTGATATATCTGTTTGAACCTGTACCGGCCCTTTCGCGGGTGAACCCGCTCCTACAGGGACCGCACTGTACCCAAGGCCTGTAGGAGCGGGTTTACCCGCGAAGAGGCCGGTACAGGTTGCAAAGAAGACCTCACTGCGCAGCAGTCTCCTGCACACCCTTGAACCACTTCTGCTCAAGCTCGGCAGTCCGGCCACTGTCTTTCAAACGCTGCAACGCATTGTTTACGGCACTTTCAAAAGCCGGGTTATCCTTCTGAAACGGGATCACCAGCTTCTTCTCGCCAATCGGCAGGCTCACATCGAGCGGGCCGTCGCCTGTGAGCGATTCACTCGACGGAGCGAATGCGATGTCGTACTTGCCACTCTCGACACCCGCCAGCACTTCGGTCGCCGGGGCTTCGACGAACTCGGCGCGCAAGTCCAGTTCCTTGGCCAGGGCCTGGCCAAATTCGATGTCGAAACCTGTCAGGTGGTCGTCTTGTTTGAAGGCGTATGGCGAGTTCTCGGCCTGTACGGCAATGCGCAGTTCGCCCCGGTCGGCGATTTCGTCGATCAGCTCCGCCTGAGCCAATGGACTGATCAGTACTGCCAGCAGTACCCCTATGGTCGAACGCATGTATGCCCCTTTTCTTTTAGCAGTTTGAAATCGATCGCCACGGCTTTCTTCCTCGCCGTGATCGAGCGCAGCCTATGACCTTCAAGCCTCGGCATTGTTTAACCCTGACGGAAATATTTCTGTCAGGCAATGTGAACACCTTGGCGGTTATTTCAACTAAGGTGAACTACCGCCGCTTTTGGATGACAGGCTGCGGTCAATAAGTGAACCACAGGAGAAGTGAATGAACAGCCTATTTTCGCGTGCTGCCGTTGCCGGTCTGCTGATGGGGGCGTCGGTGTTCGCCAGTGCCGCAGACGCCCTGAAGAGCCAGGAGCCGCCCAAGGAGGCGAAGGTCTTCATCGTTTCCCCCGCCGATGGTGCCACGGTCGACAAGACCTTCACCGTCAAGTTCGGTATCGAGGGTATGGGCCTCAAACCTGCGGGTGACCAAACCCCGCACACCGGGCACCACCATCTGCTGGTGGATGTCGACAAAGAGCCGGTTGCTGACATGCCACTGCCAACCAGCCTGATGCCAGAGGCCGGCGTCGCACTGCCGGCGGGGCCGCAAGTACTGCACTTCGGCAAGGCACAGACCGAAACCAGCATTACCCTGACCCCGGGCAAGCACACCCTGCAACTGATTCTGGGTGACCAGTATCATGTGCCGTTCAAGCCTAGCGTCGAGTCGAAGAAGATCACGGTTGAAGTGAAATAAAAAAGGGAGGCCACCAGGGCCTCCCTTTTTCATACCGCCAGCGACCTTAGAAGAGGACGCGCGAACGGATGGTGCCTTTGACCTGTTGCAGTTTTTCCTGCGCCAGGTCCGAGTACTCGGCGTCAACGTCGATTACCACGTAACCGACTTTCTCGTTGGTCTGCAGGAACTGACCGGAGATGTTGATACCGTTCTCGGCGAAGACCTTGTTGATCTCGCTGAGCACGCCCGGGATGTTTTCGTGAATGTGCAGCAGACGGTGTTTGCCTGGGTGTGCTGGCAGGGCCACTTCCGGGAAGTTGACCGAGGACACCGAAGTACCGTTGTCGCTGTACTTGACCAGTTTCTCGGCCACTTCCAGGCCGATGTTGGCCTGGGCTTCGGCGGTGGAACCACCAATGTGCGGCGTCAGGATCACGTTGTCGAGGCCGCGCAGCGGGCTTTCGAACTCTTCGTCGTTGGAGCGTGGCTCGACCGGGAACACGTCGATGGCGGCGCCGATCAGGTGCTTGTCCTTGATGGCAGCGGCCAGGTGGTCCAGCTCGACCACGGTGCCACGGGCGGCGTTGATCAGGATCGCGCCCTTCTTCATCGAGCGGATTTCCTTCTCGCCGATCATCCACTGGGTGGATGGCAGCTCAGGCACGTGCAGCGAGACGATGTCAGCCAGGCCCAGCAGCTCGTTCAGGCTGGTGACCTGCACGGCGTTGCCCAGTGGCAGCTTGGTCAGCGGGTCGAAGAAGTACACCTGCATGCCCATGTTCTCAGCCAGTACCGAAAGCTGGGTACCAATCGAGCCGTAGCCGACGATGCCCAGTTTCTTGCCGCGGATTTCGAACGAGTTGGCCGCGCTCTTGATCCAGCCACCACGGTGGCAGGAGGCGTTCTTCTCAGGGATGCCGCGCAGCAGCAGGATGGCTTCGGCCAGTACCAGCTCGGCCACCGAACGGGTGTTGGAGTATGGCGCGTTGAACACGGCGATACCGCGCTCGCGGGCAGCTTCCAGGTCAACCTGGTTGGTACCGATGCAGAAGCAGCCAACAGCGACCAGTTTCTTGGCGCAGTCGAAGATCTCTTCGGTGAGCTGGGTACGCGAACGGATGCCGATGAAGTGGGCATCGGCGATCTTTTCCTTCAGCTCGGCTTCCGGCAACGAACCAGTGAGGTATTCGATGTTGGTGTAGCCGGCGGCCTTGAGGGTATCGACCGCGTTCTGGTGCACACCTTCAAGAAGAAGGAACCGGATCTTGCTCTTGTCGAGAGAAGTCTTGCTCATCTGCGTAAACCTGTATCCCGGAGATAAATTGGCGAGGGGTGATGCCAGGCGCGAGGGCAGCCTTAGCATGAACAGCGGGAGGGCTATGCTAGCATACGCGACACAATCTGAGCTTATCCCGACAGGTGAAGAGTGCTCAGGGTGACCATGAATAAGTCGAGAGTTCCAGCGATGACCCATCCCGCTGTTATTGAAGAACTGATGACCCTTGTCGACCCTGGCAAGGTCCTGACTGACCCGGTTTCCCTCGAAGCGTATGGCAAGGACTGGACCAAGCATTACCCGCCTGCGCCCAGCGCCATCGTCTTTCCCAAAACGGTAGAACAGGTGCAAGCCATTGTGCACTGGGCCAATGCGCACAAGGTGGCGCTGGTGCCCTCTGGCGGGCGCACCGGGCTTTCTGCCGGCGCCGTGGCGGCCAATGGCGAGGTTGTCGTCGCCTTCGACTACATGAACCAGATCCTTGGCTTCAATGCTTTCGACCGTACTGTGGTTTGCCAGCCAGGGGTCGTCACCCGCCAGCTGCAAACCTACGCCGAAGAGCAAGGCCTTTATTACCCGGTGGACTTCGCTTCCAGCGGTTCCAGCCAGATTGGCGGCAATATCGGTACCAATGCCGGCGGGATCAAGGTGATTCGTTACGGTATGACCCGCAATTGGGTGGCCGGACTGAAAGTGATCACCGGCAAGGGCGAGTTGCTGGAGCTGAACAAAGACCTGATCAAGAACGCCACCGGCTACGACCTGCGCCAGCTGTTCATCGGTGCCGAGGGCACGTTGGGCTTCGTTGTCGAGGCCACCATGCGCCTGGACCGCGCACCGCGCAACCTCACCGCCATGGTGCTGGGCACACCGGACTTCGACTCGATCATGCCGGTGCTGCACGCCTTCCAGGGCAAACTGGACCTGACCGCTTTCGAGTTCTTCTCCGACAAGGGGTTGGCCAAGATCCTCGCCCGCGGCGATGTGCCTGCGCCCTTCGCGACGGATTGCCCGTTCTATGCGCTGCTGGAGTTCGAGGCCAGCACTGAAGACGTGGCCAACGAAGCATTGGCTACCTTCGAGCATTGCGTCGAGCAGGGTTGGGTGCTGGATGGGGTGATGAGCCAGAGCGAAACCCAGCTGAAAAACCTGTGGAAGCTGCGCGAGTACCTGTCGGAAACCATCTCGCACTGGACACCGTACAAGAACGACATTTCCGTCACCGTCTCGAAAGTGCCTGCGTTCCTGCGCGACATCGACGCCATCGTCTCAGCGCATTACCCGGACTATGAAGTGGTGTGGTACGGCCATATTGGTGACGGCAACCTGCACCTGAACATCCTCAAGCCTGAGCATATGAGCAAGGACGACTTCTTCGCTTCGTGTGCCAAGGTCAACAAGTGGGTGTTCGAGATCGTCGAGCGTTACAACGGGTCGATTTCTGCCGAGCATGGCGTGGGCATGACCAAGCGTGACTACCTGGGCTACAGCCGCTCCCCCGAAGAAATCGCCTGCATGAAGGCAATAAAGGCCGTGTTCGACCCTAACGGCATCATGAATCCGGGTAAGATCTTCGCACCTGAATAAAAAGCAGTATCCAGAAGGAGTCGGCCATGAGTTACCAGCACCAGTACGTAGACGGCACGCGCATTCACTTCCCCTTGGGCAAGGTGGTGTGCATCGGCCGTAACTATGCCGAGCATGCCAAGGAACTGGACAACCCGATCCCCACCGAGCCGCTGCTGTTCATCAAGCCAGGCAGCTGCGTGGTGCCGGCCGAAGGTGGCTTCAAGATCCCGGCCGAGCGTGGGTCGGTGCACTATGAGGTTGAAATTGCCGTGCTGCTGGGCAAGCCGCTGTCGACCCACCCGAGCGAGGAAGAGGTGCTGGATGCCATTTCCGGTTACGCACCGGCGCTGGACCTGACCCTGCGCGACGTGCAGGCCAAACTGAAGGAAAAGGGCCTGCCCTGGGAGCTGGCCAAGTGCTTTGACGGCGCTTGCGTGCTGCCACCGTTCGTCTCGGCCGCCAGCTTCGAGGACGTGACAGACATCCCGGTGCGCCTGACCGTGAACGGCGAAGTGCGCCAGGATGGTAACAGCGCGATGATGCTGAACCCGATCGTGCCGATGATTCAGTACATGGCAGCGCATTTCTCGCTACAAGCGGGGGATGTGATCCTCACCGGTACCCCGGCGGGTGTTGGGCCGTTCAATGTCGGTGACGAACTGGTGCTGGAACTGCCGGGTGTGAGCCGCTTCGAAAGCCGGGTGCTTTAACTCGAAACCGCGTCGCCTTTTTTGCGGGTAGACGCGTTCCTGCAGGGATTGCACAGGCCTTGAATACTGTGCAGAACCTTGGGCGCGGGTTTACCGGCGAAGAGGCCGGCCCTGTTTACCGATTTTTCACACCTAATCCGGATAATGCGCGCACCTACGCCCATTTCCCCAGGATCACCGCATGCCATTCCCCTCCAGCGCCCCGGTAACCCCCAAGCGTCGTTTTTACCTGCGCTGGCCCTTCGGCCTGGCAGTGGCGGCGGTGATCGGCTATGGCGTGGCCGTGGCCATGCACTGGGATGACCGCGGTGCACTGTGGGTAAAAGAAAGCTTCGAAAGCACCACCGCGCGCAGCGATAGCGTGTGGCTGCCGGATTACCAGGTGGACATCGACGCCAAGCCGCTGCCGGGCATGGACGATGATGAAGCCTCGGATGTGGCCTTCAACCCGCAAACCCGCACCCTGTTCGCGGTCATGGGCAAGAACCCGTTCCTGGTCGAGCTGAGCCTGGAGGGCGATGTACTGCGCAAGATCCCGCTCAACGGCTGGAACAACCCCGAAGGCGTCGCGGTGCTCGAAGACGGCAACCTGGCCATCACCGACGAGCGCCTGCACGATCTGACCGTGGTCAAGGTGGACGCGCAGACCACTGCACTGAATCACGACGACTTCCCGAGCCACGACCTGGGCCCTTCGGCCAAGAGCAACAAGGGCTTCGAGGCCATCGCCTGGGACCCGCTGCGCCAGCGCCTGATCATTGGCGAGGAGCGCCCGCCCAAGCTGTACACCTGGAACACCGATGGCCGCAGCCCGCTCAAGGGTGAGAAGCAGCCGTTGCCTAGCGATGAACTCGACTTGCGCAACCTGTCTGCGCTGGGTGTCGACCCGCGTACTGGCCACTTGCTGGTGCTTTCGGCCGACTCCAACATGCTGCTGGAGCTGGACGAGCAGGGCCAGCAAGTCAGCTTCATGACGCTGCTGGGCGGCTTCAACGGGCTTGAAGGCACCATTCCGCGGGCTGAAGGGGTGGCCATGGACGACAAGGGCACCTTGTACATGGTCAGCGAGCCGGCGCTTTTCTATCGATTCAAAAAGAACTGACAGCATCATCAGAATTGCCTGACGCTTGCATTAAGCTTTGCTTCAGCCATTCATGATTAGATTCGCCATCCTTGTGTCGAGTCTGTCCCTATGCGTCGTTTTGTTCGCCTGTTCCTTGTTCTGGCTGCCCTTGGTCTGCTCCTGCTTGGCTGGGCCGGGCAGGAGTTTCGCCTGTTCGAGCGTGGCTGGTTCAATCTCAAGACCTGGTGGCAGCCTGTTGAGCGCAGCATTGGCCTGGATCGCTACCGGGTGGTGCTGGAGGCGCAACCGATCGAAGGGCTGGATGATGACATCTCGGCGCTGACCTACGACCCCGACCGCAAAAGCCTCTTCACGGTCACCAACGCCCGTTCGGAGCTGATCGAGCTGTCGCTGGATGGCCGTATCCTGCGCCGTGTGCCGCTGACTGGCTTCGGCGACCCGGAGGCTGTGGAGTACGTTGGGCCAAACAGCTATGTGATCACCGACGAGCGTCAGCAACGGCTGATTCGCGTACGGCTGGAAAACGACACGATGTTTCTTGATGCCGGTGATGCCGAACAGCTGACATTGGGTATTGGTCTCAATGGCAACAAAGGCTTCGAGGGCTTGGCCTACGATTCGGCGGGCAAGCGCCTTTTCGTGGCGAAAGAGCGTGACCCGATGCTTATCTATGAGGTGCATGGCTTCCCGCATGACAATCCGGAAAAGCCCTACGCCGTGCATGTGGTACAGGACCGCAAGCGCGATTCACGGTTGTTTGTGCGGGATTTGTCGAGCTTGCAGTTCGATGAACGCAGTGGGCATTTGCTGGCGTTGTCGGACGAGTCGCGGTTGGTGCTGGAGCTGGATGTACAGGGCCAGCCGCTGAGTACCTTGTCGTTGCGCAAGGGCTTCCAGGGGTTGCAGGCGACGGTGCCGCAGGCGGAGGGGATTGCGATGGATGAAGCGGGGACCATTTACCTGGTCAGTGAGCCGAACCTGTTCTATGTGTTCAAGCAGCCGGTTGATTGATCGCCTGTCAGGGCCTATTCGCGGGTAAACCCGCTCCTACAGGGATCGCCACGGTTCCAGGCCGGTGGGGTACCTTGTAGGAGCGGGTTTACCCGCGAAGGGTTTTACTCGGCCTTGAGGCTCTTAACGCCTTCAGCGGTACCCAGCAGCAGTAGATCCGCCGGCCGCGCCGCGAACAGGCCGTTGGTGACCACGCCGACGATGGCGTTGATCTGCGCTTCCAGTTCCACCGGGTTGGTGATCTGCAGGTTGTACACATCCAGGATCACGTTGCCGTTGTCGGTGACCACGCCTTCACGGTACACCGGGTCGCCACCCAGCTTCACCAGCTGACGCGCCACGTGGCTGCGGGCCATGGGGATCACTTCGACCGGCAGCGGGAAGGCCCCCAGTACCGGCACCAGCTTGCTGCCGTCGGCGATGCAGATGAAGGTCTTGGCCACGGCCGCGACGATTTTTTCGCGGGTCAGGGCTGCGCCGCCGCCCTTGATCAGGTGCAGGTGTGCGTCGCTCTCGTCAGCACCGTCCACGTAAAACTCAAGCTCGCTGACGCTGTTCAGTTCGTAGACCGGGATGCCATGGCCCTTCAGGCGCTGGGCGGTAGCTTCGGAGCTGGCGACTGCGCCGTCGAACGCGGTCTTGTGTTGAGCCAGGGCATCGATGAAGAAGTTGGCGGTCGAACCGGTACCGACGCCTACGACGCTCTTTTCATCCAGCTTGGGCAGAATGAAGTCGACAGCGGCCTGGGCGACGGCCTGTTTGAGTTGGTCCTGGGTCATGCGGGCTCCGGAAGGGGCAGGGCGGTTTCAAAGATGCCTAGTATAACGGCTCGCACGGCTTTGCTGTGGTCGCCCGACGTAGCGCTGGGGTAGACTCCCAGCCCTCGTCCCGCGGCCCAGTGATGCTTTCCCGATGCTCGAACAGTACGTCAAGAAGATCCTCACCTCGCGCGTCTATGACGTTGCCGTCGAAACCCCGTTGCAGAGCGCCGGGCAGCTGAGCAAGCGCCTGGGCAACCAAATTCTGCTCAAGCGCGAAGACCTGCAGCCAGTATTCTCGTTCAAGATCCGCGGCGCGTATAACAAGCTGGCCCAGCTGAGCCCGGAAGAACTGGCCCGCGGGGTGGTGACCGCCTCTGCCGGCAACCACGCCCAAGGCCTGGCCCTGGCCGCGCGTGAAATGGGCATCAAGGCCACCATCGTGATGCCCAAGACCACCCCGGAGATCAAGGTCGAAGGCGTGCGCTCGCGCGGCGGCAAGGTGGTGCTGCATGGCGACTCGTTCCCTGAGGCACTGGCCTATTCGCTGAAACTGGTCGAGGAAAAGGGCTTCGTCTACGTTCACCCTTACGACGATCCGCACACCATCGCCGGGCAGGGCACCGTCGCCATGGAAATCCTGCGCCAACACCCTGGCCGGCTGGATGCGATCTTCGTGCCGGTGGGCGGTGGCGGCCTGATCGCCGGCATTGCTGCCTACGTGAAGTACCTGCGCCCGGAAATCAAGGTAATCGGTGTCGAGCCGGACGATTCCAACTGCCTGCAGGCGGCCATGGCTGCCGGTGAGCGTGTGGTGCTGCCGCAGGTCGGGCTGTTCGCCGATGGCGTGGCGGTGGCGCAGATTGGCCAGCACACCTTCGATATCTGCCGCCACCATGTGGACGAAGTCGTCACTGTCAGTACCGATGAAATCTGCGCAGCAATCAAGGATATCTACGACGATACCCGCTCGATCACCGAGCCTGCTGGCGCTCTGGGGGTGGCGGGCATCAAGAAGTACGTCGAGCTATACGGCGTCAGCGGCCAGACCCTGGTGGCCATCGACTCCGGTGCCAACGTCAATTTCGATCGCCTGCGCCATGTGGCCGAGCGTGCCGAACTGGGCGAGAAGCGCGAAGCGATCATCGCCGTGACCATCCCTGAGCGCCCGGGTAGCTTCAAGGCCTTCTGCGAGGCCATCGGCAAACGTCAGATCACCGAGTTCAACTACCGCAAGCACACCTCTGACGAAGCGCATATCTTCGTTGGGGTGCAGACCCACCCGGAAAACGACCCGCGCGCTGCGCTGGTGCAGCAACTGACCGAGCAGGGCTTCCCGGTTACCGATCTGACCGACAACGAACTGGCCAAGCTGCATATTCGTCATATGGTCGGCGGCCACTCGGCCGGTGCCAGCGACGAAATGGTGCTGCGCTTCGAATTCCCCGAGCGGCCGGGGGCGCTGTTCAACTTCCTCAACAAGCTGGGCGGGCGCTGGAACATCTCGATGTTCCACTACCGCAACCATGGCGCGGCTGACGGGCGCGTGGTGGCGGGGCTGCAGGTACCGGAGGACGAACGTCACCTGGTGCCGGCAGCGCTGGCCAAGATCGGTTACCCGTACTGGGACGAGACCGAAAACCCGGCCTACAAACTGTTCCTGGGCTGAGCGGCTAAGCTAGGGCTGATGGCCCTTTCGCGGGCTTGCCCGCTCCCACAGGTACTGCGCAGGCCTAAAGGCCTGAGATACCTTGGCAGGAGCGGGTAAGCCCGCGAAGAAGCGACCGCAAAATGCCCGTTTAAGGACGACCGAGACATGGAACACCTGACCACGCTCAAGACCCTGCACATCATCGCCACCGCGCTGCTGCTTCTGGGCGCCCTGGGCCTGGCGATCTGGACCTGGCGCGCCCGCCGTCAGGGCGATGCCGAAGCCTACGCCAAGCTGCTGCGCCGGCCGTTGGTGTTCGTCTGGCTGGTGATGGGGCTGTGCCTGGTGAGCATGCCGTTCACCGGCTGGTGGCTGGTACACCTGGTGGGCTGGCCACTGGGGCAGACCTGGGTGTTGGCATCCAGTGTCATCTATACCTTCGGTGCGTTTGCCGTGTGGTGGCTACTGGTGCGGCTGAACCGGCTGCGCAAGGCCGAGGTGGTAGGGTTGCGGTTTACCCTGGCGCTGGCGGTATTCAGTGGGGTTTGCTTCCTGTCCATTGCCGGGCTGATGGGGGCCAAGCCGGTCTGACAGCCTTGTGCTGTTTGTGCCGGCCTCTTCGCGGGTGAACCCGCTCCTACAACGGGCGGCGCGGTCCTTGTAGGGGCGCGAAAAGGCGGCACAGGAAGCTTCAATCCCGCAGCGAGATCACCGGCCACCCACGCTTATCCGCCTCGGCCCGAAGGTCCGGGGCCGGGTCCACTGCCACTGCATGCGTCACCCGCTGCAACAACGGCAGGTCATTCATCGAGTCGCTATAGAAGTAGCTGTCCTCAAGATCAAAGCCGTTCTCCAGCATCCAGCGCTCCAGCCGCGTCACTTTGCCTTCACGGAAACACGGTATATCAGTACTACGCCCGGTGTAGCGGCCGTCGCGCACCTCGCATTCGGTTGCCAGCAACACCCGCACCCCCAGGCGCCGAGCGATCGGTGCGGTGACGAAGCGGTTGGTGGCGGTGATGATCACCAGTTGGTCACCCGCCTCGCGGTGCTGCTGCAGCAAGGCGAGGGCCTTGGGCAGGACGATGGGCTCGATGCAGTCGCGCATGAAGTCGCGGTGCCATTCGTCGAGCTGGGGCATGGGTGTTGCCGCCAGGATTTCCATGGAAAAGGCCAGGTAGGCCTGCAGGTCCAGGGTGCCGTTGAGGTAATCCTGGTAGAAGCTGTCGTTGCGTTGCTTGTAGGCGACCGGGTCGAGAATGCCGCGCTCGCAAAGATAGTCACCCCAGGCATGGTCGCTGTCGCCACCGAGGAGGGTATTGTCCAGGTCGAATAAAGCCAGGCGCATCGCGGTCACTCGCATCAGCCACAGGGTAGGCCCGCAGAATACGTAGTTTTCACGCAGCTGCACATAAGCTTGGCGGGCGCGTTGCTGCGCTCGCAAGCTTTGTGGAACAATGCGTTGACATGCGTTTGCGAGGTTGCTGCCGTGATCGACCCGGATGGTTTTCGCCCCAATGTCGGGATCATTCTCACGAATGATGCCGGGCAGGTGCTATGGGCTCGACGGATCAACCAGGATGCCTGGCAATTCCCCCAGGGTGGTATCAATCCTGACGAGACGCCGGAAGAAGCCCTGTACCGCGAGCTGAACGAAGAAGTTGGCCTTGAACGCGACGATGTGGAAATTCTTGCCTGCACCCGTGGCTGGTTGCGTTATCGTTTACCCCAGCGATTGGTACGTACCCACAGCCAGCCGCTGTGCATCGGCCAGAAGCAGAAGTGGTTCCTGCTGCGCCTGGTGAGCAACGAACAACGGGTGCGGATGGACCTGACCGGCAAGCCGGAATTCGACGGCTGGCGCTGGGTGAGCTATTGGTATCCGCTGGGCCAGGTTGTGACATTCAAGCGCGAGGTGTACCGGCGCGCCCTGAAAGAGCTAGCACCGCGTCTGTTGACGCGCGACTGACGACGGAGTTCGACCCCGAGCCATGCTCAATACGCTGCGCAAGATCGTCCAGGAAGTAAACTCCGCCAAAGATCTCAAGTCGGCGTTGGGGATCATTGTCTTGCGCGTCAAGGAAGCCATGGGCAGCCAGGTCTGCTCGGTCTACCTGCTCGACCCGGAAACCAACCGCTTCGTGCTGATGGCTACCGAAGGCCTGAACAAGCGCTCCATCGGCAAGGTCAGCATGGCCCCCAACGAAGGCCTGGTTGGCCTGGTCGGTACCCGGGAAGAGCCGCTGAACCTGGAAAACGCCGCCGACCACCCGCGTTACCGCTACTTTGCCGAAACCGGCGAAGAGAAATTCGCCTCCTTCCTGGGTGCGCCGATCATCCACCACCGCCGTGTGGTCGGGGTACTGGTCATCCAGCAAAAGGAGCGCCGCCAGTTCGACGAGGGCGAGGAAGCCTTCCTGGTCACCATGAGCGCCCAGCTTGCCGGGGTTATCGCCCACGCCGAGGCTACCGGCTCGATCCGTGGCCTGGGCCGTCAGGGCAAAGGTATTCAGGAAGCGCGCTTCGTGGGTGTGCCAGGTTCGCCTGGTGCCGCGGTGGGGCGTGCGGTGGTGATGTTGCCGCCGGCCGACCTGGAAGTGGTCCCGGACAAGACCGTCGATGACATCGACGCCGAACTCAAGTTGTTCCAGAACGCCCTGGAAGGTGTGCGCGACGACATGCGCAAGCTGTCGGCCAAACTGGCCACCCAGCTGCGCCCGGAAGAGCGTGCGCTGTTCGATGTCTATCTGATGATGCTTGAAGACGCAGCCCTGGGCGGTGAGGTGACCGAGGTCATCAAGACCGGCCAGTGGGCCCAGGGCGCCCTGCGCCAGGTGGTTGGTGAGCACGTCAACCGCTTCGAGCTGATGGACGACGACTACCTGCGTGAGCGTGCCTCCGACGTCAAGGACCTGGGGCGCCGCCTTTTGGCCTACCTGCAGGAAGCGCGCTCGCAGTCGCTGGTGTATGCCGACAACACCATCCTGGTCAGTGAGGAACTGACACCGGCCATGCTCGGTGAAGTGCCGGAAGGCAAGCTGGTCGGCCTGGTCTCGGTACTCGGCTCGGGCAACTCCCACGTCGCCATTCTCGCGCGGGCCATGGGTATCCCCACGGTGATGGGCCTGGTCGACCTGCCATACTCCAAGGTCGACGGTATTGAACTGATCGTCGACGGCTACAAGGGCGAGGTGTTCACCAACCCCAGTGAAGTGCTGCGCAAGCAGTACAGCGAAGTGGTCGAGGAGGAACGCCAGCTGGCCCAAGGGCTGGATGCACTGCGCGAACTTCCGTGCGTCACCCCCGACGGTCATCGCATGCCCCTGTGGGTCAACACCGGCCTGCTCGCTGACGTGGCCCGTGCCCAGCAGCGCGGTGCCGAAGGGGTAGGCCTGTACCGCACTGAAGTGCCGTTCATGATCAACCAGCGCTTCCCCAGTGAGAAAGAGCAGCTGGCCATCTACCGTGAGCAGCTGGCGGCCTTCCACCCGCTGCCGGTGACCATGCGTACCCTCGACATCGGTGGTGACAAGTCACTGTCGTACTTCCCCATCAAGGAAGAAAACCCGTTCCTCGGCTGGCGCGGCATCCGCGTCACCCTCGACCACCCGGAAATCTTCCTGGTACAGACCCGCGCCATGCTTAAGGCCAGCGAGGGACTGAACAACCTGCGCATCCTGCTGCCGATGATTTCCGGCATTCACGAACTGGAAGAGGCGCTGCACCTGATCCACCGCGCCTGGGGTGAAGTGCGTGACGAAGGTACCGACGTACCGATGCCGCCAGTGGGTGTGATGGTGGAAATTCCGGCGGCGGTGTACCAGACCAAGGAGCTGGCGCGGCAGGTGGACTTCCTGTCGGTAGGCTCCAACGACCTGACCCAGTACCTGCTGGCGGTGGACCGCAACAACCCGCGGGTCGCCGACCTGTACGATTACCTGCACCCGGCGGTATTGCAGGCGTTGAACACGGTGGTGCGCGACGCCCATGGCGAAGGCAAGCCGGTGAGCATCTGCGGCGAGATGGCCGGTGACCCGGCGGCGGCGGTCCTGTTGATGGCTATGGGCTTCGACAGCCTGTCGATGAACGCCACCAACCTGCCGAAGGTGAAGTGGATGCTGCGCCAGATCAATATGGGCAAGGCCAAGGAACTGCTGGCCGAGGCCTTGAGTCATGACAACCCCCAGGTTATCCACAGCTCGCTGCAACTGGCCCTGAAGAACCTTGGGTTGGCGCGGATGATTGGGCCTGGGGCTAATAAAACCCTGTGAGGGTGATGCTGCCTGTGCCGGCCTCTTCGCGGGTGAACCCGCTCCTACATGGATCGGCGTACGTGGATCGGTGTAGGTGGATCGGTGTAGGTGGATCGGTGTAAATGGATCGGTGTACATGGATCGGTGTAGGAGCGGGTTTACCCGCGAAGAGGCCCGAACAGACAACACCAAATGCTCAGACCAACAACTCAATTTCCCCCAAATGCCCGCCAAAAGGCCCGAAACTGCGCTCAACCAGCCGCCTTCGCCCCTGTTCATCCACAATCAGCACTGTACTCGCCCGGGTCCCGTAATTCTGGCTGGCGATGAATACGCTCGACAGCAACTTCTCGGTCGCCAACCCCACGCCTGTCTCTGGTAGATCACCATCAGCCGCGGGCTCGTTATCCGCGAGTAAATCCAGCAGCCTGTGCGGCTCCGGCGTGTCCAGCAGGCTCTCCAGCCCGTCACGTGCCTTCACCAGCTTCGGCCACGGTGTATCCAGCCCGGCGTTCGAAAGCCCGTAAACCCCAGCCTTCAGCAGACGCGGCGCGGCCTCACGGGCATGCAGATAACCCAGTCGCTGCCCATCACCCACCAGCAAGTTGAACCCCGAGTACTGCCCGCTACGGCTGGCCACCTGGTCCAGGTAAGCCTCGACCCCTAGCTCGCCTTGCAGAAACGCCGCCACCAGCTCACCCCGCGAGCGAGGCCCCGGCGCCTGGCCCGGGTCGCGGATGTTGGTCAACGCGGCAAAGCGCCCCTTTCGGCCTACGCCCAGCCAGGTACCGCCTGCCTCCAGGTCGCGCCCGGCATGCACCCCAGGTGCATCCTCCCAGGCCGCCAGGGGCTGCGTGGGGCGGGCATAGAATTCGTCGCGGTTGGCCGCCACGATCAGCGGCAGGGCGTGCCCCGGCCGCCAGGCAAATACGATCAGGCACATAGGTTGGCCTCTGTGTTTTTTGGTCACTGTACCCACAGGAACGATGCGGATCCATCCTGACACAGAGTTCACTAGAGCCCCGAGCCCGGCTTCCGTTACCATGCCGGATTGATTTCTAGGAGATGCCGAATGGAATTCGTGCTCTATCTGTTGTTGGGCGCCTGTGCCGGTGTGCTGGCCGGGCTGTTCGGCGTGGGCGGCGGCATCATCATCGTGCCGGTGCTGGTGTTCAGCTTTACCCTGCAGGGTTTTGACGCTTCGGTCCTGACCCACCTGGCCGTAGGCACGTCACTGGCCACCATCGTCTTCACCTCGATCAACGCCGTGCGGGAGCACCACCGCAAGCGCGCGGTGCAATGGCCGATCTTCGTCTGGATGACCTTCGGCATCCTCCTGGGGGCCGGTGTCGGTGCCAAGACCGCTTCTCTGATCCAGGGCCCACTGCTGCAAAAGATCATCGGTGTGTTCGCCCTGGTCATCGCCGCGCAGATGGCCCTTGACCTCAAACCCAAGGCCAGCCGTGGCGTCCCCGGCAAACCTGGGCTGATCGGTGCAGGTGGCGTGATTGGCTGGGCCTCGGCCATTTTCGGCATTGGCGGTGGTTCACTGACGGTGCCGTTCCTCACCTGGCGTAGCCTGCCCATGCAGCAGGCAGTGGCCACGTCATCGGCCTGTGGCCTGCCGATTGCTGTAGCCAGTGCCCTTAGCTTCATGCTGCTGGGTTGGCACGAGGAGCACCTGCCGCCCCACAGCCTGGGTTACGTGTACCTGCCCGCGTTGGTCGGCATTGCCGTGACCAGCATGTTCTTCGCCCGCTTCGGCGCGCGCCTGGCGCACAAGCTGTCGCCCCGTTTGTTGAAACGCCTGTTCGCAGCCCTGCTGTTCTGTGTTGGCCTCAGCTTTTTGATTTGAATCGAGAGGAAGTTCCATGCTGCCTTACCCGCAGATAGACCCCGTGGCCCTGGCCATCGGGCCGCTGAAAATCCATTGGTACGGCCTGATGTACCTGATCGGCATCGGCGGTGCCTGGCTGCTGGCCTCGCGCCGTCTGAACCGTTTCGACCCCACCTGGAACCGCGAGAAGCTGTCCGACCTGGTGTTCTGGCTGTCGATGGGGGTGATTGTCGGCGGTCGCCTGGGCTATGTGCTGTTCTACGACCTGCACGCCTACCTGGCCAACCCGACGCTGATCTTCGAGGTGTGGAAGGGCGGTATGTCGTTCCACGGCGGCTTCATCGGCGTGATGCTGGCGGCCTTGTGGTTCGGCAAGCGCAACAACAAGTCGTTCTTCGAGCTGATGGACTTCGTCGCCCCACTGGTCCCGATCGGCCTGGGTGCCGGGCGTATCGGCAACTTCATCAACGCCGAGCTGTGGGGCAAACCCACCGACGTGCCATGGGCGATGATCTTCCCGCCGTTCAGCGACCCGGCCCAGTTGCCGCGCCACCCGTCGCAGCTCTACCAGTTCGCCCTTGAGGGCGTGGCGCTGTTCGTCATCCTGTGGCTGTTCTCGCGCAAGCCACGGCCGACCATGGCGGTGTCAGGCATGTTCGCGCTGTTCTACGGTATCTTCCGCTTCATCGTCGAATTCGTGCGGGTGCCGGATGCCCAGCTGGGCTACATCGCCTGGGGCTGGCTGACCATGGGTCAGATTCTCTGTGTGCCGATGATCCTGGCTGGCCTCGGTCTGATCTGGTGGGCTTATAATCGCAAGCCCACGGCGAAACCCGCCTGATTAATCCCACGGCAGGGGCGATCCCCCTGCCGTTTTTGCTACAGGTAAGCCATGAAACAGTATCTGGACCTGGTCCGCGACGTCATTGATAACGGCACGTTGCAGGGAAACCGCACCGGCATCCGCACCATCAGCCTGCCGGGCGCAATGCTGCGTTTCGACCTGCAGAAGGGCTTTCCGGCCATTACCACGCGCAAGCTGGCGTTCAAGTCGGCGATCGGTGAAATGGTTGGTTTCCTGCGTGGCGTGAAGAACGCCGGTGAGTTCCGTGAGCTTGGCTGCAAGGTCTGGGACCAGAACGCCAACGAAAACGCCCAGTGGCTCGCCAACCCGTTCCGTCAGGGCCATGACGACCTGGGCGAGATCTATGGCGTGCAATGGCGCCAGTGGCCGGGCTACAAGCGCATCCCGCTGAGCAACCCGGCGGCCATCGAAATGGCCGAGCAAGCCGGCTTCCGCCGTATAGCCCAGGACGAAGAGGACGGCGTCGCGTTCGTCATCCTGTACAAGGCGATCGACCAGGTGCGTCAGTGCCTGGACACCATCGCCAACGACCCGGGTAGCCGCCGCATCCTGTTCCACGGCTGGAACTGCGCGCAACTGGACGAAATGGCACTGCCACCGTGTCACTTGCTGTACCAGTTCCACCCGAATGTCGAGACCAGGGAAATTTCCCTGACCCTCTACATCCGCTCCAACGACCTGGGGCTTTTATACCCCTTTGAAAAGACTGCACAGTACGCAATGGCTGCGTAGTCAGGCTATACCTTCCTAGCTCGTTTATTGTGCCCACGTACGATTCGCACATTGTGAACAGTACGCGTGGTGCTAAGGAGAGAGGAATCCGTGAAAGTCATCACTGTCAGGGAAAAAACCCTAGATCTCTGCGAATCCCCGGTCCGGGGAAGCCCCATCCCAATCTCCTCGGTTCAAGACCGTGTAAAGCTCACCGGTGCGGCTGTCTTCGACGATGAAGAGCGGCTTCTGCCCTTGGTATCGGGGTTCCTTTCGCATGGGCTCCGAAACTCATTAATCTCCGAGCAGTCAGCCTTGACCTATGGTCGGAACCTTGGGTACGTATACGAGTACCTTGGAACAAGGCGAGAGTTTAAGGACTGCGAGCGCGATTCGGCCTTTTTGGAGATTCGAGCCCATGTGATCGAAGAGTACTTCGCTCGCCTCCGTGAAATTGAGGAGATCTCAAAGAAAACGGTGCGGAATCGAGATTCTTCGTTAATGGCGTTTTTTACGAATTTCTTGTGCCGTGGATTAGACGATCTTCCACCGCCCAGGTCTGCGACGAACCCATACGCATCAGGAATGCTGTCTCCTCGTCCGAATAAAAGCTTGGTAGTGGCGTGCTCTCTCAGCGACCTCAAAGAGCTCATCTTGGCAACGCAGAGTGAGCGAGAACGATGCCTTCTTCAATTCATCTACGACACCGGTATACGTCGTTCTGAGGTTCCTCGTGTCACTCTGAAGGCGATCGACGATGCGCTTCAATTTCAAGATACTCTGTTCATAACGACCGGAGTGACCGCACCCATAAATGCCGACTACTGCCCGATCCGCATCGATGGTAGCAAAGGGCCGGCGAATTCGATTAAACCTCGTGATTCATTAGTCAGTCGGGCCACCCTGCTACGGGTGAAGAAGTACCATGCATCGCCTCTTTACAAGATGTATAAGGCCCAATTCTCCAGCCCAGAAACCACGCCGGCGTTCCTTAATGCTAAGGGAAACGTCTACACCCCTCGATCGATATCCAAGCTTTTGGAGCGAGTTTCTAAGCGGGCCATGGTTCGCATGCGGATTGACCGACAAATTTCCCCGCACAAATTGAGGCACGGCAACGCTTACGCGCTGCTAAGAACGCCAGACATAGGTGCTGACTATCTGGATCGTTTGGTCGCGGTGCAAAAAACGCTGGGCCATTCTCAGTTACAAACGTCCGAGATATACACACAGATTCCTTATGATCTCTATCAAAAACTCATTAGGCCGGGGGCGGAAGCAAAAACTAAAGCGGGTGAGATGTTAGAGCTTTCACAGCAGACACGCCTGAAGATCAATGCCGGGGATTCGAAATGAAAAGTCGAGAACTTGGGGCGGAGATAGATGCGCGTATTGATGAATTTGTTACCAAGGCGACAGCAAGTCGAGAAGCCTTACTATGTGTGCCATTGAGTCGAAAAACTGCACTTAGGCTGGATTATCGGTACGTCAGCGAGCAGACGCTAGTAAACCAGACTTCGCTTAGGGTGCGGGACGCGAAACTCAAACCAGTTCTAGATCGGATGTTGGAAGAGAAGATTATCTTCCACGGTCAACCTCCATGCGCTTGTGAATGGCGTCGTAGGCTGCTCTACTGGTACGAAGGCATGACACCAGATGAGAGGCGCGCAATACCGATTGTAGGGGAAAGTATCCAATATAAAGGTTTCTTGAGTGAAATCCCGCAACTCAAAGAGATATATTACGCAAAAAATAAGTTTGGCTTGGTGGGCAATACATTTGACTCAATCTTGAATGACCTCCGTGTGCAAGGGGTCATAGATTTAAATTATAAGAGTGTTAAGGAGCGGAAGGCTTGTAAGCCTGTGATTGAAAAAAAAGAGTCATTGACTCGTACCTTTACCTCACTACGTGCTGTAGAGGTGTATCGGTTCTGCGATATCGTCACTTCAGAGCCCGGAAAACCGTTCCGTAATTTGCTCCACGTCTTTAGTGTGTCATCTATAAGTCAAGCTAGCTCCTCGGGGCAGGCTAATTTTGTTGCTGCGTTCAAATACTTCCGAGATTGCTTAGCTGCGGCTGGCTTTAGCGGTTATGAAAGCCTGAAAGAAATGGTGACCGCCTATTCTCTTCCACGCCTGAGAGAGTATCTCGCCGAGCAAGTGATTAACAGGGTGATGACTGGGGCGTCCGCGAACGGTCTGTTGGGCTCAACGCGTAAAATGATTAGGCGCGTAATGCAGATCCAGGAATTTGGCTTGGTGAGCATGATTGATGTGCAGGGATTTCACGCGCAACGTGAAAAAGATGGCTATAGACCTTATACCGCATCGGTTCGTGCACGAATTTCTGCTGCAATTTTGAAAGAAATCGACATAACAAATAGGTTAGCCCAACCTTATGTTCCGACTGGTGTGGGCGAAGATCCGCTAAAAGAAGATGGTAAATCTCGCCGTGGTTATTTGGTTCCGGATAATGCTCGATGGATTTTTGAAAATAAGTTTGGTTGTAAAGTCCTTAGGTACGGCTCTGTGGATTATGAGGATCCCTATGAGAGAGCGTTTATGGCCATCGTTAAGCTCTCCGGGAAGCCGATATTTGAGATTTATGAGGACTGGGGCGTACCCTATATCATACGTGCAAGAATGTTAGCACCTTATATCGCGAGATTAGCCCAAGTCACCGGTATGAATGCTGATTCCTTGGTTGGGCTTGAAATTGACGATTTCGTCGAGCGTCATGAACTTACAGACCGCCCATGCCTGCTTTATTGGAAGGAGAGATCACAGGGACAAAAATTAATGCATCTTGACTTGTTTCATGCCGAGATTGCTTGGCTGACCACATCCCAAGGGCGTGCAGTGAAACAAATATTCGACGACGTGATATGTCTGACTCGCCACATACGCTTGGCAGCGCCTGAGGAATTTCGAAAAAAACTATTCATATATGAGTCGGCTTCCTGTCGAAAGTTTGGCGTAATTGACTCAATTGCTGGCTCTGGCAGCTGCATGTTACATAGGACCTTGCAGAAGTTTGCAGCTGATAATTTCTTGCGTGATGACGATGGAAAGCCTTTGAAGCTTTCGCCGTCTCGTTTTCGTCCTAGCTTTGTTAGTGAGTTGGTAGAAAGGGGAGTCTCACCGCGAGAAATTCAAGTTCTTCTAGGGCACAAGGGAGTGAGAACCACTCTTAGATATCTGGATCGTATGGATTTTAATCCAGTGGCACGCAAAGTTTTGAATAAAACTATTCGTGAAATTCATAGTCGTACAGTGAGCTCGACAACCGAACAGATTGAGGCTAACACTCGGCAATCAAAGCAGGAGGCTATTTCTGTTTCGACAGGAACCGCTATTTGTCGAAATGTTTTCGATCCGCCTGAGTTTTTGAAGAGACTTCCTGGCTACGACCCAGGTAAGCCCTGCACCCTGTTCAATAAGTGCATCTCATGCAGTAATAGCATAATTACCGCATCACACCTACCAGAGCTATTTGCGAGGCGGCGCGATTATCTACGAATGATTGAGGTCAATCGAGTGTTAGATACTCCATATGGAAATGTAATTCTTGAAAATCTTGATGTACTTAATAACATTCTGAACCCGAAAACCTCAGATTTTTCAGCCGAAGAATTAGCTCTTGCAGAGAAATACTCTGAAAACCTCCAGGTTAGCATCTTGGTCGAAGGGGTGTCGTTATGATTCAAGCCACGATCTCAGAGATTGTCGAGTACGCAAGGTGGCGGGGGCATGTTCATGCCATGCTCACGGAAAAGAATGCGACTTGTGTGGCATCGCCACATCTGCCCAAAAAAATGGTCGCTTGGTACAACGCGCTTATGGCGTTGAGCATCAGTAAACGATCTACCTTTGGAGAGCAGGTGTGGGATTTCAATGACGATGAGCCAAATGCTTCTAGAAATGTGCGGGGGGCAAGAATGAGATTAGAGTTCAACTCGTTTCCGTCTCTAAGTCAGTGCGCGATACTAGAGGTAAAGATGGCTGTTTTAGTTGTCCTGAGAGCTCCCGCAGCTTTAGGGTTACAGGGGCAATCCAAAAAAAACATTAAGCCGGCCACGATAGTCTCATGCTTCAGGGCTGGTCTTGGTTTTATCGAAACTATGTCGGTGCTAGCTCGAAAACTCATGGGGGATGAATTTTTCGAGGTAGGTTACCACGGTCTTGCTTATTTTGACTCTTGTATGTATCGCGAAGCAGCAAAAAAGCATCGTCTTGCATTCGGTTCAGAGCTGATGAGGTTCTTTTCGATGGTTAGATCGAAATTTCTCCAAGATCAACTATTTGATTCGCCTCTACCGAATGTTGTGCTCTCTTCGCTTCCGTGGGCTAGAGTTCAAAAGCAAGTTGCGGAGGCTGACAGGCTTATTAGAATACTGCCAAATACTATTTTTGAGAAAGCATCTCGCCAGGCATCATTTGCTGTTGTAGATTTTTTGGAGACTCTGGGTGAATCCGTGCACGATAGCCTAGCTTTAGAACGTCGAAATGCAAGTAACTTTTTTTTGGGGAGAAGTCGAAATCTTTCGAAGTACAATTTGGAGATTTATCTTACGGCCCGTCTTCGAGCGGCCGGCTATGATTCCCTTTCTATGGGAGCTATACTGGACTCTGTCCTAGATAAGGTTTGGCCGGAGCTTCGAAATGAGTCGAGCTCTCACGATTTCAAGACTAGAATGACTCTGATGAAGATGTCAGGCTTCGAGATAGGTGACGATTTCAGGAAGTATATTAATTTTGTCGCTTATAGTGCCTGCTACATTGTTGCGCAATACACCGGGATGCGGCCATCTGAACTCGCAGAGTTGATTGTAGAGACTTGCCTTGAACAAGAAGCTGATTGCTGGGTACTCATCAGTAATGTTATTAAGCATCGGCAGGGGCTAGCTAAGTTATTTGACGATAAGTGGGTTGCCATCCCTATCGTACGCGATGCCATACGGGTTGGATGTATCATCGCTCAGATCAGGCAGAATCCTTACCTGTTTTCTAATGTGATGACGGTACCTCCAGGAGCTACGCCGAAGGCGATGACTTCAAATGGAATTGCATACCAGTTCAGTCTTTTTTTTAAGGAAATTCTGACTGAGCAGGAGTTTAGCGCTCTCGATTTCAGTCCCTACACCTTGAGGCACACCTTGGCTTTCCAGATGGCCAGGGCGGAGCTCGGGCTTCCTTTCATCTCTCACCAGCTCAAGCACTTTGGAGACCTCGTCGGAAGGCTTGGACAGAACAAGGCGTTCAGCAAGGTAACGCCTGGTTACGGGGCGATTGCTGAAACTCTTTCGAAAGGTGGCCGTTCCTCAGATAAATCGCCCACTCGGCTGGCGGATGAGGAGTATATCCTCAATTTCTGCGATCCTGACGGGAGCTACGCAGGGCCAAACGCGCTGAACCACAAAGCCCGTATGAAGAAGATTTTCAACGGGTATATGGCTGCTGGGTATAGCAAAGAGGAGATTGTTGCCCAGATGGCAAAGAAGCGGCTTGCCATCATCAATGTGGGGCAGGGTTTCTGCTATGGAAGCCAGCGTGAAGAGCATGATGAATCTCTACCCTGCATAGGCTCGCTCCGGTGCAATCCCAACCGATGCAAAAATGCTGTGGTGACCAGAGCTCACGCTCCCAGGTGGCGAGAGATCTACCTCGAAAATAGGCTGGCATTGAGCTCAGGCTCCTCCTCAATCGTTGAGGAAGAGCTTCGTGCGGCTATTGATGAAGCGAAAGGGGTGCTTGAGTATTTGGGCGAGGAAATTGAGGGATGACTGACCAAGCTTTTGACTCTAGGAACCAGTTGGATTTCGACAAAAATACTGAGCTTTTGGCTGAGGGAATCATGCAGATTGCCTCCAATTCGGCGTTGAAGCCAACCGCAGCGGAGCTCAGCCGTCTCACTGGTATTCATCGCAATACGATCAGGCAGCGACGTTGGCCCCTGGAACGCCTCGAAGCCATCAGAGACAGCCGGCGCATCGAGGTGCTTTCACAAAAAGTCAAAGCTGAAAAAAAGCAGGATCCGAAAACGATTCTCCTGCAACGCCTTGAAAATAGTCGATTAGAAGTGCTTTATTGGTTCAATCGGTTTCAGGAGGCTGAGAGCTCATGGGCCACGCTTGAGAAGCGATTGGCCACGGTCCGGGAATCCAGAGACTACTACGTGCAGCTCGCTGACGACCTGCGTTTGAAAATCACTCAGCAGGATACTGAGATTCAGAAATTGCGTGACGCGCTGCACATGGTCAGCGCGAATTTAGAGGAATCGAAATGAAGATGTACCACGATTTGCTGGCCGACGTGCTGGAGAACGGCGTCGAGAAAGGCGATCGCACAGGAACAGGTACGCTGAGCGTTTTTGGTCGCCAGTTCCGCCATAATTTAGAGGATGGTTTCCCTCTCCTCACTACGAAAAAACTGCATTTCAAGAGCATCATCAACGAGATGATCTGGTTCTTGAACGGCGATACCAATACCAAATGGCTCAAAGAGCATGGTGTCAGCATTTGGGATGAGTGGGCTACTGAAGACGGCGATCTTGGGCCGATCTATGGTAAGCAGTGGACTGCTTGGCCGACCCAGGATGGCAAGACCATCAACCAGATCGACTATGTCGTTCACACGCTTAAAACGAACCCCAATAGCCGTCGCATCCTCTTTCACGGATGGAATGTCGAGTATTTGCCTGATGAGACCGTGAGTCCTCAGGATAACGCGCGTAATGGAAAGATGGCGCTGCCGCCATGTCATTTGCTTTACCAATTCTACGTTGCCAATAATAAGCTTTCTGCACACTTGTATATCAGGTCTAGTGACCTGCTACTGGGCAATCCTTACAATCTTGCAGGTGTAAGTTTTCTGACGCATATGCTTGCTCAGCAGTGCGATCTGGGTGTTGGAGAGGTTGTGGTGACTATGGGTGATGCTCATATCTACCTAAACCATATTGAACAGGTTAAGTTGCAACTCACCCGGGAACCTCGTCCTCTTCCAAAGCTTGTTTTGAAGCGCAAGCCAGCCAGCATTTATGACTACAAGTTTGAGGACTTCGAAATCGTTGGCTACGATCCGCATCCTCACATCCCAGCCCCTGTTTCAATCTGATCAGAAGTTCGTGGGCGGGCCTGGTGGCGTTCGCACCCTAAAGGTGCTTCGATCGCGTCACCGGGCTCATGCCCGAGTACTGTTCATGTCCGATACCCGCTCAAATGAGTTTCTTCTTTGAGCTGGTCACGAGGAAAGATCCATTTTCCTCTGCCTTTGATGCCCCAATCCGCTCAGCTCTGGGGAGCTTGGCAGTATATGATTTTCGAAAATGTGTTACCGCTTGAAGATTGGGGGTCTGGGTAATAGAGCATCCGCCCATCCTTGAGCGTGAATCTCACGCGCCCCTCCAGGGGATCCTGCGCGACCTCGCCGAGAACATCCATTTCCCAGCACTGTCTTCCGTTCATCCATGCAGGTGATACGAGCTGAAGGGACTCCAGCCCCACATCATCCTGCCCACTTCCCATCCAAGCGGTAAGAGCTTGTAGAGAGTCGATGAACAACACATCACGGGTTTCAAAGCCCTCTAGGTACCTCACTGCCGTCACGTGAAACCAGGGAGAGAGCTGCGGCTTTAGCACGAGGTGCCATGCTCGCTGGCCCGGCTCTAGAATCGCCGCCAAGCCTTTAATTTCAGCCTTGCTGTCGGATACAAACATCAGAATACCTCGAAATGAACAGTATACTGTGTAGCGATATACTGTTCAAAACGGCTTCATCGTTTCTTTTGCGGGTTTGGGCAAATGGAACTGAAAAAGTCGTTTGGTAAGGTGTTTCGCTGGTTCCGAACCAAGAACTCCCTGAGCCAGGAAGATTTCTCTGATGTCAGTGGCCGCACCTACATCAGCACATTGGAGCGGGGGATTCATTCCCCTACCATTGATCGGCTCCAAGCGTTGGCCCCTATTTTAGGAATTCATCCGATCACGTTGCTCGTCTGTACATATGCCGAAAAGGATGGGCTTTCTGCAGAGGATTTGTTGCGGGAAGTTCAGAATGAAATCGATCTGATGAATCTACCTTGGTCGTCCTCCACGCATGAGTGAGGTGCTGGATCAAGCTGCGCCTGTTCCCCTCTGGGCTCCCGGGCTTGAACGGCGAAAGTGACCAGTCCAAACAGCTGCTGGAGTTCATCGATAGCCGCCCGTCCAGTGCTCGATATCTGCCCGATTTTCACCCACGGCATGAAGCCGCATAAGGAGGTCATTTCTTAGGTGGAATCTCTACCTTGTTAACCACTTTTTTTCACTGTAAACCACTGTGGTTTACAGTGAAAAAAGTGGTTAACAAGGTATCAAAATTCTCTTGCCGAAACCTCTGCAAGGCTGACGCTGCCTAGGCTGTGGCTTGCCATGTCTGCTTGCTCGCGTATCAACCGTAGAGTCAGATCAGTCTCGAAATAATCGACCTCTACCTTCTCTTGGATCACTATGGCCACTGGCCATTTTCCGTGGTATTTGTGCGCACTCGCTATGTCTTGCAAAAGGAAATGCACATGTCCGGTTCTGGTGGTAGCTATCTCGGGCCTTCAACGCCTGCCCCCTCCTGCTCAACCCTGATGTTCGAAACTCAGCTCGCCTCCCCCAAGGCTGCAGTTGTCGCCCAACTGAGTGTTGGTGACATTTTAGATATCTCGTTTGGGCAGCCTGGTAATCAGCAGGTGGTTGTTGCGCTTTGGCAAGCTCAAGTCGCTGGTGGAATTGTTGACCCTCGACTCAATCAACTGCGAGCCTGCATGGGCGATGGTCACATGTACGCGGCTAGGGTAGTACGCATTGGCGGCGGCCAGGTTCGAGTGCGGGTCTACCCGCTTTAATCAAGAGCAAGGAGAGCTATATGATCACCATCGTAGGCGGCGTTTACCGGGAGCGCTGCATGCGTCCGGCATGGGATGATATCTACGGCTCGGCGGGGCGCGCTGCTACAGCCATCGCGCGGTTTGGTGTCGAGGCCGAACTTCACGCAGCTCTCGATAGCGAGACTCAGGCAGTAATGGAGGCCCGGGCCGCGTTCGAAAACTTCAGCCTTCAGGCCTCGCCTTCTGAGGTTGGGGTGACATTTGAATACATCCATGGCCTATCAACCCCAGACATTCGAAGGTCTGCGCAGACCAGCTTAAGGTTGAGTGTCGGCGCAGAGAAGGTCCTGCGATTCGGCATGGTCGATGGTACTGCGGTTGTCGACGCCGAATACGCAGTTTTTGACCCTCAGAACGCAAAGGGTGTCGAATCCTTCAAGGCAAATGGTTCGACGGCCAAACACCTGGCCTTGGTGTTGAATCTTTACGAAGCTCGCCTATTGCTTCCCGATTCGGCTGGATTGCCGGTGGAGGAGCTTGCCGCTGCTTTGGCAGAACATGAAGATGCCGAGGTCCTCGTAATCAAGATGGGGCCTTTGGGTGCCTTGGTCTATGATCGAGGTTCTATCACTAGCGTCCCCGCGTTTCGCACTGATCACGTTTGGAAAATCGGTTCGGGTGATACCTTCGCAGCGCATTTTTCTCTGGCCTGGATGGAGGAGAAGTTACCTGCGCATGAGTCAGCAATGCGGGCCTCGGTTGCGACCGCTTTTTACTGCCAGAACGGTGGTTTCCCTGATCGGGCATTGCTTGAAGAGTTTCGGCCTCGGCCGCTGCAGCCTTCTGAGCGGTACCGCAGCGGCTACAGCCCCGTGATCTACCTCGCCGGCCCGTTCTTCACACTTGCCGAGCTATGGATGGTTGGCCAGGCACGGCGTGATCTGATCGCAATGGGGCTGACAGTCTTTTCACCGTACCATGACGTGGGCTTGGGCTCTGCGGATGATGTGGTGGAAAAAGACCTGCAAGGTGTACGTGACTGCGACGTTCTCTTTGCAATCGGGGACGGCCTGGACTCGGGTACCATCTATGAAATTGGCTATGCCCGAGCGCTGGACAAGCCAGTCGTGTTCTACGCAGAAAATGAGTCCGAACAGGACAAGAAGATGCTGGAAGGCTCCAATTGCATTCTCAACGATGATTACGTCAGCGCGATTTACCAAACAGTTTGGGAAGCGGTGGAGCTATGAAGACAGCGCTCTTACTTTCCGGTGGCATGGATTCATTGTCGCTGGCGTGGTGGAAGCGACCCGATATCGCATTCACGTTGGACTATGGCCAATTGGCCGCTCAGGCTGAGATCGAGGCGTCCAAGACGATTTGCCTGAAATTGGGCATTCCTCATCACATCATCAACATCGACTGCCGACAATTGGGGTCGGGTGACATGGCGGGCAGCCAGGCGGATAGCCACGCGCCTGCGTCTGACTGGTGGCCCTACCGTAATCAGCTGTTGGTGACTCTGGCAGCGATGAAAGCCATATCGTTTGGGGTTACCCACCTTTGGCTGGGTACAGTGAAGTCGGATGGTTTCCATCGAGATGGATCCCCTGAGTTCATGGCCGCGATTAGCCAGCTGCTGTCGCTGCAGGAGGGAGGGATGATTGTCGAGGCTCCGGCAATCGGTCTTTCAACGGCCGAACTGGTTCGAGAGTCAGCGATTCCGGGAGAACTCTTGGCATGGGCACACAGCTGCCACAAAGCTGAGGTGGCTTGTGGTAATTGCCGTGGCTGCAACAAATACATGGAGGTCTTTCAAGAGGTTGGGTATGACCTGGACCGACTTGGGTGATCCTCTGCCGCGGCAAGAGCCTCGGCGCTACCAAACTATTCAGTGGGATATAGGTGAGGTTTATCGGCTCCCTGTCTGCGTGCTGGCGGCCTTGACTCAGCCGTTCAGTGACGTGCTAGACGCTCGCATGACGGTTCGCCGATTTGGTGTGCTGGATGATCTTGAACTGGCTCAATTTCTTTGGCATGCCTGCCGTACGCGAGGCGTAGGGGCGTCAGACCTGGGGTTCGACTTGGAGCATCGGGCTGCGCCCTCTGCTGGAGCCATCCATCCTATTCATGTCGTGCTCAAACGGCCTGGTGATTCACGATGGTGGCTTTATCAGCCCATTACACATGAGCTGTTGGAGCTCAAGAAGGCGCGTTTAAAGTTCGATGGCCTGTTTGAGCACAGCCAAGCCGTAATGTCCCAAGAGCAAGCTACCTGCATTCTCTTCTTGGCGGAGCCTGGCAAGACGCTGGGCAAATATCAGAATGGATGCAGTCTCGTGTGGCGCGATGCTGGCGTGTTGCTGGGTGTTATGGCCCTCACCGCAGTTGCCCAAGGGTTAAGCTTCTGTCCATTGGGCATCACCGGTGAGCCTTGGGCGAGTTCTCTAGCCGATCAGGGACAGTTGGCCGGGGTTGGCCTTGCTTTTCTTGGTACGGCTGCGGGGGCGTGATTCTTCCCCATGCTGTCCCATTCCCAAGATACTGTGGACGGTCGCTGGTGACGACATCATTTCTAGCCACATCAAGGCATCAAGCTCCGATGCACGGACGCCAAGCCCTTTACTGAAGCGGATGAACTGCTCTTCCAGTTCTAGATAATGGCGCTCGACCGTCAGGTTGCTTTCGAAGAATTTTCCGAGCAGGCCGGCCCGCAGAATGTGGATATCCAGGATGGCTACATCATCGGCGTCCAGCCAGTTGCGGGCAACCCACGATGCGGTCTTGTATCCGATGCCTGGGATATCCAGAAGCCAGTTCCGCAGAGCTTTGCCAGTCGCAACCGGCGGACGTTCAACAGCCAGCTTATGAAGTGCCGCACAGAGGTATCGAGCTTTCTGTTTGGCGAAGCGATAACGCACCAGGCGACCGTCGACTTCCATCGGCTCACTCAGCCACTTCAGAAGCGTTTCTTCGTCAGGCGGCTGGTCGCCGAATGCCCCATGATCTTTGACGTGGCGGAACGCTGCCAAGCCCACGCTCGAGGGGATTCCGTGACCACCGAGCAAACAGGCACCGACTTCTTCCTTCAGCGTTGCCCCAAGCTTATAGTTGATTCGGTCCCCTGTGAGCCTACGAGCATATACCTGATAAGCCCAGTAGGCAGGTGTAGGAAAAGCTTCCATAGCACCCCATGGGACGCCCGGGATCACTTCCTGATCGGCTTGCGGCAGCTCGACATTGAAGACAGCTTGGTCGATAAAAATAGCGCCTAGCTGCATCAGGCGGCCTCCTCGGCTTTGCCGTAGTTTTCCTGCATCCATTGCAGAAGCTCGTGTCGCTCAACAGGGTCCATGCTTTCAATACGATTTCGAAGTCTGGAGAGGCGACGCTGAATGGTTTGGCGTTCTCGGTACGTCTCACCCAAGTAGCGGGTGTCATGCAAACAACTAGGCGGTTCGTAATTCATCCAGACCGTTTCGTCGCGCACCTCTACATGGGTCTTAGCGGAAAAGCTCACCTTGTGCCATCCGTCGAGCTCACGGTTGTAGAGATCACAGTCATAGCCTGAAAGCATCACTTTGCAAGGCAAAACGGCGAGGCAGCGAAGCAGGCGAAGGTGGTCCTGCTCGGTGTAGTCACAGCGATATACCTTTGCCCGGCGCCGCGTCTGCACCATGTAGGGCGGGTCCACGTAGACCAGCTCGTGGCCGTCGAACGGGAAGCGTTCAAGAAAGCTCACAGCGTCGAGCTGGTAGAGTTCACAGGCATCCGGAAACTCCGCTCGCCACAGATCGATGACCTTTGCATCCAAGTCCAAACCGATGTTGCGCTGTGCAGCTTTCTTGTTGCGCATGACTGAACCGCCACCGAGGTGGGATTCAATATACGTCTGATGCGGGGGCATCAGATTGATCAAGCGCTGGTAGCACTTGCCTTTTCCGCCGGGATATCTCATGCGCAAAGCATCGTCAGAAATGACGATGATGTCAATGCCCATCTGCTGAGCGGTCGTGCAATCTATCTAGATCTACGCTTTGGGATCAAATCCAGATTGCTTATGCCTATTTTTTGGCTCTTTCATCTTTCAAGGTTTTCCACGACTGAGCCAAAACCTTCAGTTGGGCAGAAATCGTGTTTGTTACATCTAGCGTGCTGGAAACTGCGACTGCTTCCGATGTCACATCGGCACCACAAACAGGCTTCATGGTAACTTTGCCTTTGGCTGGGAACTGCGCAACCTGCACATATCGTGGGTCAGATACCAAAAATGTCCAAGCCCGACCCTGAAGCGGATTTGTTACATCAGCATAGGGCTGCCCATTGGGAAAGCGGACTGTCATTGTTCTGCATGCCGGGAAAAATATTTCATTTTTTCTTTTGTTTAAGTTGTTCTTTAAATATGTATCCAAAGCTATTGAGTCTAAAGGGGCAGGGCCGACGGTATAGTCAAATGAAAACTTCTTGCCCTCGATTTGGTCTCCTGCAAGGTACCCGGTGCCACTGTCGCTCGTCGCTTTGGTGCCCTTGAGTAACTGATACGTATCGAGAGCTATTGGTAGGCGTAAATAAAACTTTGGAGGAGGGTTTTCATTATCTCCTCCTTTGCTAATTAAGATGGTCGCAATGCCTAATATGTTAGACGCGATTCCTACATACTTGGTTATGTTCGAGCTGCGCTCATCGTTTACCTCAACGCCTACGCTTTGCAAGCTATCGGTACCATCAATCTTCGTGGCGGTAAGGGTGGTTTTTTCACCCCATGGATCATCTCTCAAAATTTCGAACATTCGGGGAGAGAGCCCGTTTTCTTCCCACTCTACCCTTCCCGGTGTTGCGGTAATTCCACTCTCGTCGGAGGGAATGAAATCCCCTTGCGTGTCATTTTTGCTAGAAAATCTGACTACTGTTTTTGAAAGTGTAAACCGTAGGAGGCTATCAGTTGACTGCCCGCAGGCAGGTTCGGAGCACGGATACTCACGGTACTGTACGTTCGGTAGCGGTGTGGTGCACGCGGCGAGCAGCGTGCTTGCCGATAAGACAGTGAGGGTTCTGTTCATTGTATGCTTGCCCTTGATTGTGCATGGCCATTCGCCATGTATCAAGCTAGCGGGCAGTTCATAAAGCGCAAGGTGTGCCCGCAATCTCGTTTGCTTCGGACATTCGCTGAAGTCTCAATGGCCAGAGTTAGGAGGTAGCGAACTGTTTTCCGCGGTAGGTGGAAGCTCGTCGCCCCATTCATCCTCTCGGTCGTGCCAGTGCCCTGTGTCAACCATCACAGAGTTTTCGACGAACTCTAAACCGTTGGAGTCAGGGTAAGGTGTTTCGCATGTTAGTTCACAAGTGAAATCGAACGATTCGTCCATTTCCGCGCCGTCTCCATTCCGGAGATCGGAGTTTGAGCCCCATTGCAATGTCACGTCGAGCGTACCGCTTACCTTGAAATGAACCGCCTCAGAGGTAATCCGCACGACCTCATGCGACTCGACGTATACACGCTCAAGGTAGTAATGAGTAGCTAGCTCGTATACAGCGTCCAGGCTTTCCCCTACAACCTGCTCAACCGCAGCATCACTGATCTCTTCCGAGAGACGATCCGCTACCGCCTCTCTGCATTCCAGAATGCAGGCCATTAGCCTTGCCACCGCTTCGACGGTTTCCTCCGCCAGGCGTTCTATTTCGTCGTCATCTAACCTAAAAATTTCGGGCGTGATGTGGACGTACTCACTCAGTCGGATCACAGCATCCCGTAGATTTTCGTGCACCTGTTGGAAATCTAACCCTAAATTTTTCGTCACGTAGTCGTTAGATAAGCCGCCTTGAGTTGCATACACACACCTCTCGACTCGCGTCACTTGGGGGATCACGCCTCTAGCTTTCTTCTTCCACCATATGCACTGCTGAACTTCTTCATCTGGTGCAAGTCGTGCAAGCGTATGGCTCACTAGTTCGCGCATTGCAAAGGCGAAATTATGGAAGCGCAGCCCATTCCGGTGGTCTTCAAGATTAATCATCGCTGCTTCGTACAGTTCCCTCTCGAATTGCGAGTCAGCTACGAGCTGCAAAATCCTTTCATCCATCACCTTTTCCCCCAACCTATGACGTTAATCGCTAACGATCCGCCTCAGTCCAGGCTCCAGCTGCGATCAAAGCGCCGAACACGAGCAGCAGGGGAACTACCAACAATGACAAGGCGCTCTCCACGCCCGTGGCCACCAGGTAGCCAGCTGTTTCTCGGAAGCCGAACTCAGCAGTCATATCCCATGCGAATGAAATCAAGCTAATTGTGGAGTGGGCGCACAACACTGATCCAACCATACATAACACCCCCGCAGCGCTCACAGCCAGCCTTGCCTTTAGGTCCATTGTCCTCGTCCTCCGCCGAAAGTCATGCCACACGGCACCTAGCCATCAAATCACAGAGGGGTTTGCGCCGCGACCCAAAACCTTACCTTCTTTTTCGACCTATTCGTTTCTTACCAAGCAACACGGCGATGGCTTCCCCATGGTTCATCAGGAAATCGTTAGACTGTGGCGAGGATTCCAATATCGAGCACAGCCTGTATGTCTGTACGTACCTTGCCTTCACTCCTGTCGCTTCCAGAACTCCTCATCGCGAGAAATGCCGGCACCACCGTGCAGGGTACAGGGAGCGAGGCCGAAGCTGATCGACTACTCATCAGCAGCCGTTATGCTGAGGCGGCAGATAACTATCAAAAGCTCACTCTCGACGACATCAACCGACGGGAAAAGCTTGCGTATTGCCTTTTTTGTGATGGTCAGAGTGATTTCTTCACCGTCTTGGATGCCCAGGTGGAGTGCGCATCGCCTTGGGGGTTAGCGCTCCACTTGTGGGCTTTCAAAAGCGGTCGCTTCACGTTAAACACAGCAACAGATGAGCAGAGTGAACGGCTCGCTAAGATTCTGCAGCGTGCGTTGGCATCGGACTCCTGGCCAAAACTGCGGGAATATTTGATCGCTGGCTGCTGGTACCAATCTCTGCAGCAGGGGCATGACACGCAACAGGCCAGAGCTCTCCAATCTGAGGCAGCTGCAGCGTTAAGAAAAATGGCTTCGAAGCTTCAAGATTCCCTTGAGCTGTGCACTCGGATTTTCAACTACTACGGAGACCGATCCGAGCCGCAGGTCTTGGCCCTTCGCGATCTGATTAAAGATATCAGTGCGAACGATACGCCAGTCTTGTCTGCACTTTTTTCTGCGGCCATGGTTGTTCGAGACACAGAGCAGGCTAAATTAGCGCTATCCGAATTGTGCCGCCGTTACAGCGATCACGAATTTCTCGAACAGACAGTGTCCGCTGTAGCCTTGGAAAATGACTGTCCAGCGTTTTTGGACTGCCTATCAAATGAGCTCAAGGTCGTCAGTCTGAACCGCCCTGAGATTCGATTGTTGAATGCTCTGGCGAGGGAGGATCTGGTTGAGGTACAAGCGCTTGCTAAGACCATGCCTGCAGACGGGCCTGCGGAGAGCGTCCTTGATCTCCCGCGCATATCAGAACCTTTTTTTGACTTCTTACTATCCGGAAGAACCTCGCAAGTCGGTGGTTGGGGCAGTGGTGCACCTTGGGCGGCGGTTTTGGGTGAGCGCCTTGTAAAAACGTTACCAGTAGGCGCACTGCGAAACTCATTCCTCCAATCGTGCAGGGACTTTTTAGGCGACGAGGAACTTTTCAAATACGCCAGAGACCTGTGTGAGCTCTTCGAGTCGTCTCTTTCCGATGAAGATTTTGACTGGATTCTGCTTCCGGAGTGTCTTCGCCTGGTAAACACGCAATCATTTGCGAAATACGTGGTGAGAAAGGCATCGGAAGAGAATGACTACCCTCCATTCGAGTCCGATGACCCAGAAAGCGACTGGTATCGATTTGTCCCTGCGATCAAGGAAGAACTTCTGCCTCTCCAAGCCAAGGTTAGGGACGCCATAGAGTCCGTCCTGGAGAATTGGGGCGTTCCGCTGAGACCAAGTCTAGCTAGGCGATTGGCGGGCGAAGGGTTGCCCGAGGCTTTAAGTGTTCCACTAGCCGAGGTCGAAGCCGCGCTTTCCGGGTTGAATGGAAATGACTTGGCATACTTGCAGTTGGCGTTACTCAAAACTTCGGCCAAGGTCGCCGAAAAAATCTCGCCAGCAGATGCACACGAGGTTGCTGTGCGCGCCTACAACGACTTCATACGCCCTAGCTCCCTCACTGAATATGGTGAGGAACGTGTTCGGACCTTGGTGGGAAATTGCATCTTACCTGACCACCTAATTGCGTCTGCACTGACCAGGCATTTGCATTCGATGTGACCACGTGTTTGCATTGCACTTGACCACACGCTCACCCGTTCGATACCGCCTAGAACAACGAGGTGGGCGGCATTACCTGTGGCGTGCCGTCGAGAATGCACTCCCACCCCCATGTCCTGAGCGCGGACGTCTTCTTGAATTCTTCAATAAGATCAGCTGCGATGTCTTCTACACCTGTCCTCAGCGCAAATTGCGGGCGCATGGCATGCATAACGTCCAGCCCCATATCACCGGCAAGCAGTTTGAGCATTGCTTTTGTGCGTTGCTTCCAAGGCAGGCTTCTGCCACGCCGTTGCGGATGCTGGTAAACCATCGTGTTTAGGTGGGCTGAGGCGTGGATGTAGTCAGTGCTAGTCATCCATACCTGCAAGTGAGCAGGCGCTCCCAGAGGTAGCACGTTCATAGCAAGCCAATCGATCAGGCAGACGGCAACGCCTCGCCCCTGTAGCTCCATCGCTAGTATTAGAATGACTTTGTGCAGCGAACCTGCTGCTTTTATAGCGAAGGGTCGTTTACCCAGATGGTCTGCTTCAACCAATAGCGCGATCAATGCTGACAGGGAATCAAGGCCCGCTCGGCGTTCGAGCTTTTCCAGCAGGATTTGGGTGGTTGGTTCGCGTCGTTGACTGTTGCAAAAACTGTCGCTTCCATCGCTGAACAGTACCAGCTGGATCTCAGTGGCTAACGTCCTAAAATAGTCGTCGAAATCAAATTTCTTTTTCTTGATGATCAGCCTCATCAATGTCCATAGCGGATGGTGCAATTCCCGGGTCGATCCCGGTGCCAAGATCTCAACCCTGCTCAAGGTCTTGGCCTTGGGCGAGATTAAATTTTGCTCGTACCTCGACCACTTGCTTCGGTAATGCCGGATCGTGCCGTTGATATTCCTCCGAAAAGATTCCTTCTCGAAATGAAGCTCAAGTGCGTACGCAGTTTTGAGTCCTGTCCGTTGTTTCAGCCCCTCAAACCAATAACGCAGGGCGAGCATCTCTACAGTGTTATTCCTAGGATTGCTATTTTCCGGGATTTCCTCGCGCAAGCTATCTGCGAAGTCCGAATAAATTTGCACAATTCTTTTAAAATCAGACACTTGGAAATCCTACGCTGATCTTTGTACCGTAAAAAATGTAGAAGTCTTACGGCTGGAGCGCAAGGTGGCGGTTTATTACTATTAACTGTGACCAAACCGGACATTGAGTGCGATGCGTGAGCCCATGCAGATCCAAATCCTGGCGTCCGAATTAGAGCTTGATCTAAAGGATCGGTATGGCCTGATGGTGGGAGGCAGTGCCCTGTGGAGAGAGCTTGGGTATACGTCCTACGACGCATTTAGGAAGGCTAAACAAAGAGGCACAATTGAAGTGCCTCTGTTCGAAGTGCCTAATCGTCGGGGGTTCTTCGCGCTATCAAGGGAGGTTGCATGCTGGATCGCAACACAGCGCTGTGCTCGTCAGCAAGCTGTGTGACTAAGCAATTGAGGAGAATCGCAATGAGACCAGGCTAGGCGTTAGCCGGTGGATTTGGAGCACAAAAAAGCCCAGGGGTGGAGCCCTAGGCTTTTTTGATGGTGTTAGGTTTTGAGCCCTATGCACCACCATTCTGTGTTCCCTCGCGTTCGGCGTCAAGCCGACCACCTTCCGTTTGTCTGCAATTTTCACACGGCGCGACTTGTGAGGCTCAAACACGCCTGTCGCGAGGAGAACACATGAGGCTGCCAATAGAAACGCAGCGCGAGGTGCTACGCCTCGCCTATGATCCCAGGCTGTCCAACAGGGCAATCGCTCGGTTGGTCAAAGTTTCGCACAACACGGTTCGCGCCATTCGAGATCAGTTGGCGCAATGCGGGCAGAGCTGGGAGGAGCTTAGGCACCTGGACGACAAAGGACTAGCGGAACGCTTGCACATCCAGCCCAGAACCTCTAGCCAAAGAAAGGTCTATCCGTCTTGGCTGGCTGTCCACGAACAGCTGAAGCTGCCTGACGTCACCCTTGAACTCCTCTGGCAGGAATTCCGGATAGTCGAGCCTGATGGTGTGTCCTATGCCCAGTTCACACGGCTTTATCGTGAGTGGGTGAACAAGCAAAAACTGAGCATGCGTCAGATCCATCTACCCGGAGACAAGTGCTTCGTGGATTTTTGTGGGAGGACAATGCCTGTGACAAACCCGGACACGGGAGTGCTCACCCAGGCTCAGGTATTTGTGGCAACGCTCGGCGCTTCAGGATATATCTTCGCCTCAGCAGTAAGTAGTCAAACTACACCTGACTGGCTCAGATGCAATGTGCTAGCCCTGGAGTTTTTCGACGGCGTTCCCCGATTCGTTGTGCCTGACAACCTGAAGTCAGCGGTCACCAAAAACGCGAAGGATACGGTGATTCTAAATCGCGCCTACGCCGAGCTTTCAGAGCATTACGGGTTTCAAATCTTCCCTGCCAGGCCGCGCAAACCCAAGGACAAGTCGCTCGGTGAAATTGCTGTGCAACTGGTACAGAGATTCGTTCTGGCAAGGCTTCGGGCAAGCACCTTCTTCTCACTGGATGAGTTGAACGAAACAATCCGTTACTGGGTTGATGAGCTAAACAATCGAATCACGCGAACGTACCCAAAAAGCAGAACCACCCGCTTCCTTGAGCTGGATTATCCAGCTCTCAATCCCCTCCCGGAACAACGATACAGCTACAGCCAATGGGTTTATCAAGTCCGAGTGGGCAGCGACTACCACGTAGAGTTTGAAGAGCACAGTTACTCAGTGCCCTATCATTTTGCGAATCTCCTCGTCGATCTACGCGTGCGTGACGACTGGCTCGACATTGTTCATCAACGCCGTGTCATCAGTTCTCACAAGCTTAAGAAACAGCGCGGATTTAGCACTCTGAGCGAACACCTGGCGCCCAATCACAGCCATTTTCAAGACTCCCAGCCAGAAGCACTGCTGGTGTGGGCTGAGGCTATCGGGCAGGAAACGCTGCGGTTCGTGAAGGACAACCTCGCTTTGCGCAGAGATTTCGCGACTGGCTTGAAGGCCGTAATAGCCCTCAAACGTGACGTCCGTAAAGGAGAGATTTCGTCATCTCGGCTGGAATCGGCGTGCGCCTATGCCAACGGTTTGAACATCCTGAGTTCGGAGCGGTTGCGGTCGATCATTCGGAACGAATCTGATCTGCGCCCCAGTTTCCAAAGATCCGCCCCCTTGGTTGAACACGCCAATATCCGTGGCGCTGAGTACTACGCTTCGCAAGGAGATGAGCCTCTATGAAACCGATCTTCAACACCGTCCAGAATCTTATGCGCCTTGGCCTTCACGGGATGGCCGTGGCGTACGAGCGGCAGCTCGAAACCCCGGCGCTGCTGAAGGAAGCATTCGATACAAGGCTTGGATTAATGGTTGACGCCGAGAACAGCGAGCGAGAAAGCAGAAAAATCGCACGTCTGTTGAAGGGCGCGAAACTTCGTGAGAGCGAGGCAACGATGGACAGTATCGAATTCAAAGCCTCCCGTGGCCTAGACCGGAACACTGTCATGACCCTTGGCGAGTGCGATTGGCTGGCGCGTCGCCAGAACGTAATCATCACCGGCGCAACAGGCACAGGCAAAACTTGGCTCGCATGCGCTCTTGGGAATCAGGCCTGTCGTTTGGGCCGCCCGACCCTGTATCGCACTGCCACCAAACTCTTTGAAGAGATTTCCCTTTCATACGCAGATCACTCCATGCCCAAGCTTCGTCGGCAGTTGATACGTGCGGAGTTGCTGATCATCGACGACTTGGGCATCGGTGGCATCGATGCGCAGCTTGGCCCGTTTTTACTCGATGTTATCGATCAACAGTCACAGAACGGGTCGCTGCTTATCACAAGCCAGTACCCGAAAGAGAAATGGTACGACTTGTTTTCCGACCCCACGATTGCCGACGCGATTCTTGACCGTATCGTTCATAAGGCCCACGTCATTGAGCTAAAAGGAGAATCGATGCGAAGGGTGAAAAGTCGTCGGCGCTCTGAGTAGCGTCAGGCTCGTACCTAGACTGGTCAACACGAATGCAAATGGTCAACTCGAATGCAAACAGCTGGTCAGGTGCAATGCAATCGGCTGTTTTCAAAGTCTTTAATAGCATTCAGATGCGACTATTTTGCTACGACTTTCAGATAGCGACTTCGAGTGTTCTGCGGTTTCAAAATGGGTCAGGGCCACCTTCAACGCCGGTAAATGTGATCTCAGGAGGTTCCCCGTCTTGCTGCCATCCGAATTGATAGAGCAGCCACTGGTAACCCTCTTCCTGACGATCAGTTATAAGCAAAAGCGTCCAGCCAGCCCGGAGGAGTAGGTTCGCGTTTTCTTTGCTTCGGGTACTGATCAATTTTGTTGTTTCGCCGATGCTCATCTGGTGTCTCATGCAGAGAGTTTTGGAGGAAGATAGCCCTGGACTGGCTTGAGTATGGGTGGGCATGAAGACTGGCTCAAGGATCTTGATGCCATCAGTGCTGGTGCTATAGGATCGTATCAGGAGATGGCATTCCTCCTCCAACCGCCCCGTGCTGATGATGCCTACGTAAACCCTGGACAGGGTGCGTAGGTGTGCTCCCTGTCCCAATCGAGGACAGGAAATGATCCCTCCACACGCTTTTCCCTGCTTTCCAGACAGCCTGAAGTTTCCGTCTCTATCGCAATTCTTTGGTCGGGACTGATGCCCATGCTGAAATCACTTTTCGCGATAGCCATTGGTGCATCGGCAGGAGCGTGGATACGTTGGGGGCTGGGTATGCGTCTGAATGGCCTTTTCCCGACACTGCCTCCCGGCACTGTCCTGGCCAACCTTGTCGGCGGCTACATCATCGGTCTCGCGCTGGCGTTCTTCGCCTCAAATCCATCAATCAGCCAGGAGTGGCGTCTGCTGATCATGACTGGCTTTTGCGGTGGCCTTACCACGTTCTCCACGTTTTCCGCAGAAACTCTGACGCTGATTCAGGAGGGTCGAATGGTCTGGGCGCTGGGAGCGATCAGCGTCCATGTCATAGGCTCTTTGGTCATGACTGCGCTCGGACTGCTGACTTATCAAATTCTAAGCTCCAACTGAGGTGCTGATCATGAAAGGCTTTCTCGTCGTTTTTTTCACTCAACAGAATCGTCGCTATCAAGGAAAAATGCTGGGGGATTGGGTGGTAGATCTAGCGAAGGATCTGGGCTTGCGAGGCGCGACGCTTTCCACGGGTATCGAGGGGTTCGGCCACACGGGAAAGCTACATTCTGCGCATTTTTTCGAGATGGCCGATGAGCCTGTAGAGATCCAGCTTGCCATCACAGAAGAAGAGTCTGATCGCCTCTTTCAGAGGCTGGAGCAGGAACCGATCAGCCTGTTCTATATCAAAACACCGATTGAGATAGGCTTTGTCGGTGGAGGAGATGCGTCAGATCAACCTACGCCTGCTGTAGATGTGTGATGAGGGGAGTCGATGCCGTCGTGTGGGACTACCGGCTCTTTTAGTACGTGCTCCCCCTGCAACACTATTTTACATTTGGGCGACAGCTAGCTAAGATCGCCGCATTGGAGATGGCATTCCTCCATTAACCAACCGCTGCGCCCGTAGCAGCTGATGATGCCTACAGAAACCTGATCAAACCAGGTCTGTAGGCGTTCGCGCTCAGAATCCCTTCTTTGGTCAGGCCCACTTACTTTTTTGTGGCTGGCCAAATGTCTAAACTCCGACGACCTGAACAACTCGATTTACTGCCTTACATCGCTAAATGGCTTGCGCTTGCAGGCCTGGTTGCTCTGTTGGCAGGCTCCGCCTCAGCGTTCTTCCTGTTTTCTCTGGATCATGCCACCCAGTGGCGGGAAACCCACCCTTGGGTCATCTGGCTCTTGCCCGTTGCTGGCTTCGCAGTGGGGCTTGCGTATCACCTGATGGGTAAACCGGTCGATGCCGGCAACAACCTGATCATCGACGAGATCCACGACCCCAAGAAAATTGTCCCTCTGCGCATGGTGCCGATGGTGCTCATCGGCACCGTTGTTTCCCACCTGTTCGGCGCATCGGTGGGACGTGAAGGTACAGCGGTGCAGATGGGCGGCGCCCTTGCCGATCAACTGACGCACGTCTTACGGCTGCGTCGTGAAGACCGCCGCGTGATTCTCATGGCCGGCATCAGCGCGGGCTTTGCGTCCGTCTTCGGCACCCCACTCGCGGGGGCTTTGTTCGGGCTTGAAGTGTTAGCCATCGGTCGCATGCGTTACGACGCGCTTTTCCCTTGCGTAGTTGCGGCAATCGTTGCTGACCAGGTGGGGCAAGCCTGGGGCGTTGTTCATACGCATTACGTCATCGGTGAAGTGGTTCCGGTGCAGCTGTGGAGCGTCATGGCGGTGGTAGTTGCCGGGATTATCTTCGGCCTCACTGGTCTGCTGTTCGCCACGGCCACCCATAAGCTCGGTGCGTGGTTTAAACGGCGTATCACTTATTCCCCATTAAGACCCTTCGCCGGCGGCCTGCTGATAGCCGTCGCGGTGTGGGCGCTCGGCAGTAACCCTGACATCGACGTCGACAAGTACATCGGGCTGGGCATTCCGAGCATTGTTCAATCCTTTCAAATGCCGGTGGCACCCTGGGACTGGTTTGGGAAGATGGTGTTCACCGTTGCGTCGCTGGGCAGTGGTTTCAAAGGCGGCGAGGTCACACCGCTGTTCTACATCGGCGCCACGTTAGGGAATGCGTTAGCTCCCCTGTTGCATCTTCCCTTCGCGATGTTGGCGGGTATCGGTTTTGTCGCAGTGTTTGCGGGAGCGGCGAATACGCCGCTGGCAACCATTGTCATGGCCATGGAGCTGTTCGGGCCTGAGATTGCGCCGCTCGCGGCCATTGCCTGTATCGCCAGCTACCTCGTGTCCGGGCATACCGGTATCTATCACGCCCAGCGGGTTGGTCACAGCAAGCATCACCGCGCTCTGCCGGAAGAAATCCGCCTCTCCGACATCAAGCAATTTCATGCTCAACGCGAGTCCACCAGCGAGCGCAAAGAAACTCTCGTGGGGGAAGAGAAATGATCGAACATCGTCAAGATCGACTGACAGCTTTGCAACTCTATTTTCCCGGTGCCAGTCGGGCTCGGGTTACACATTTCTGGCATCACCTGAGTGCGCCCGCGCTGGCCCAACACCTTCTTAAAGTCGCCCAAAAAGCCAAGATCGAGCAAGTCATGCTCAAGCCGATTTCGGCAGGGTATCTGCCAGGCCAACGCCTCTCCCATCATCACCCGGAGCTTGGCGATATGCGCCATCCCCAGTGCCTGGAACTGCTGGATACAGAGGACAAGCTGCGCGCCTTTTTGCGCGATCACGCTGACGAATTACGCAAGGTACGGGCCGTTCTCCTCTTGTGCGAGTTACCACTCAGTGACGCGTCGTGACTCATCTTGAAGATCCAGCTTGTAGATGAGGCTGTATGGCCGACCCAAATCTCGGTCGCTTTCACCACCTTATGAGGATGCTGCCATGAACGGCTTTCAACTGACGTTTTTCACTGAACAAAGCACCCAATACCAGCACCTCCCACTTGGAGAATGGCTGGTCGAGTTCGCTAAGCGGAAAGGGGTGCTGGGCGCAACGCTGGTGAGCGGTACAGAGGGATTGGATCATTTGGGACATTTGCATACCGCGCATTTTCTTAGCGGTGCCGATCATCCCGTCATGGTGACGATATCCACTGATGAGCCCGGTTGCGACGAATTGCTGGAGGCATTGGCCAAGGAATCGATTTCTCTCAGCTATCTCAAATTGCCCATTGAATACGGTCGAGTCGGCCAGGCGGAAAACTAAAACACCGTTTTGGGCAGCTAATATAAAGGATAAACGCCATGTACCGAGTTTATAACTTGCGTCCACAACCTCAAGCTGCTGGCTGGGCTCGCGACAACAGATCGCTCCTCTTGGGGCTGATTTTTGGGTCACTTTTTCTGGCAGGGATGGCGGGCAGCCAACGGGTATCCAGCGAGGGTTGGTACATCGTGACCTCGCTCGAAGGCGCCATGGTCACGCTGCGTATGCCGAGTGAGAAAGCTTGCAAGGCCGACCTGTCTCACACCTGTGTGCCGGGCTACGCGCTCCGAGCACAGCGGCAGTGAGCGTGATGAGTAGGGAGTCGGTGGGCAGTCCAACAGATGAAATTTCAATGGAAGGCTCACAGATTTCCGTTCATTCAAATCACTTGAAAGAATTGGGAGACCACATGGGTGCAGTGATGCTTTGCATCGTATTCGGTCTTGTCATGGGCAAGTTGCTCACAGGATCAGTTTTTGAGTTTGCCACGCTTTTCATCGTAAGCCTCGGAGTGTCGCTGGTCACCTTTAATCAGTTAAAGCAAACGCGGATCAGGCTCAAGGCGCAGGCTGGCTACTGCTGCTCCGTAATGGTCGCGTCAGATCAAATGCTTGAGCTTTTCCAGATGGGTAAGGCAGGTCAGTTCATGCCCCTCTTGGGCGAGATTCCCGAATTGGTTATTGGGGGCTTCCTGGTTCCCGCAATCGCGGTGTCCGCAGTCCAGTTGTTCAGGGTACTGATGGATATCTGACGTCCGCCTCAGAGGCCACCAACTTACTAATGTCGCTAATTACGATCCCGAATCGTTCCTTGGAGATGAACTATGAACACCCGTATCCAAGCTATTCATGCACGCGAAATCCTCGATTCACGCGGTAATCCTACCGTTGAGGTTGATGTCACCCTGGAGAGCGGAGCGCTGGGCCGGGCATCAGTGCCATCCGGTGCGTCTACAGGCGCTCACGAAGCTGTAGAACTGCGTGATAACGATTCCCATCGATACTCAGGGAAAGGGGTGCTCAAGGCCGTTCATAACGTAAATACCGAAATCCTCGCCGCTCTCAGAGGCTTTGATGCAGCTGATCAAGAGCAGCTTGATCATTTAATGATCAAGCTGGACGGAACCGCTGACAAATCCAGGCTCGGAGGAAACGCCATCCTGGGCGTTAGCCTGGCCGTTGCCAGGGCAGCTGCTTCTGCCATGAACCTGCCGCTATTCCAGTACCTCGGCGGCGACCAAGCCGTGAGAATGCCCGTGCCGATGTTCAATATCCTCAATGGCGGTGTGCACGCCAATTGGCAAGGGCCTGACTTTCAGGAATTCATGATTGCACCTACAGGCGCAGCCAGCTTCAGGGAAGCCTTGCAATGGGGCGCTGAGGTTTATCACGAGCTGAAAGCGGTGCTTAAGGATGCCGGTTACTCAACGGCGGTCGGAGATGAGGGTGGTTTCGCACCGACCCTCAAGAAAAACTCAGATGCCGTCGAACTGATCATTCAAGCCATCGAGCGGGCCGGTTATAAACCGGGGGCTCAGATCGAGATCGCTATCGATCCGGCTTCCAGCGGTTTTTATGAAAACGATCTTTACCATCTGCGTTCGGAAGGTCGCAAGGTCGATGCCCAAGAGCTTATTAGCCTCTATTCCTCATGGGTCGACAAGTACCCGATTGCGGTACTGGAAGATGGACTCGCGGAAGACGATTGGTCGGGCTGGAAGCTATTGAATGATTCGCTGGGTAACCGGATCGAATTGGTTGGAGACGACCTGTTTGTCACCAACGTCGAACGGATTCAGCGAGGCATCACAGAAAACGTCGCCAATGCCGTACTGATTAAACCCAATCAAATCGGAACTCTGACAGAGACCAAAGCCGCCATTGAAATGGCCTACGGGGCAAATTGGGGGGCAATGGTTTCTCATCGCAGCGGAGAAACTGTGGACAGTTTCATCGCCGATCTGACTGTCGCCATGGGCACCGGCCATCTCAAGACCGGCGCTCCGTGCCGGGGGGAGCGGGTCGAGAAATACAATCAGTTTCTACGAATAGAAGAGCATCTGGGAGGCCGTGCCATTTATGCCGGCCATGATGCGTTTGTGCGGTAATGCCCTCCTTTTTGATACCAACCTTTACGTAACGAGAGCGACGTAATGACCCCGCCAGAAAAGCTATTAGCTTGGACCAGGAGATGGAGACTCCAAGATGGCGTCGTCATCTGTAAAAGCTGTGCGGCGCAGCAGCCTGAGAAATTCTGCGATCAACCATTCGCGCACAGGCCTGGCTGTGATGACGTCAGTTCGCGACTCTCGCAGCCGTGGTCTGACCTGAATGCGATCATTAAATTGCTCGGCCCTTAGCCGTTAAACCTGCTGGATGGACAGCGTAAACATCGAAGCACGGGTATCCGTTGGCAAACGTCAGCGGCCTTAGCCTTTCATACAAGCTTGGAGATATGAGCATGAGCTACACGGACATCCCCGCCGGCAACGCCATCCCCGATGACTTTTTCACGGTCATCGAGATTCCTGCAAATCATTCTCCGATCAAGTACGAGGTCGACAAACCGAGTGGCCAGATCTTTGTTGATCGCTTCCTCAGCACGCCGATGTTCTACCCGGCTAACTACGGGTTCATTCCAAATACGTTGAGCGATGACGGCGACCCTCTAGACGTCCTGGTGATTTGCCCTTACCCGGTTTCACCTGGTGTTGTCATTCGCAGCAGGCCGGTGGGTGTGATGTACATGACGGACGAAGCGGGAGCGGATGCCAAGGTGATCGCAGTGCCTCATGACAAACTCAGTTCTATGTACAGCGACGTGAAAGAGTGCTCAGACCTCCCCGCGCTACTCCTTGCTCAGATCCAGCATTTCTTCGAAAACTACAAAACGTTGGAGCCGGGTAAGTGGGTGAAGATGGGGCGTTGGGGAAGCGCTGATGAGGCGCGGGAGGAGATTCGCAAGTCGGTAGCTGCGTATTTCCCCAAATAGCTTCGTCGGTAGCTTATAGACCGAGAGTCGAACTGAGAGGCGCTTGAGTCGTGAGGGCCTCTCAGCAGCTTGGAACACCAAATCTCCACGGAGCCACGAGGACAGAAGAATTTTTGGCGTATGCATTCATCCCAAGTTTTTGCCAGGAATGTTCTGGCCATTGGCAGGGGGAGTCCAGACCTCATATTTGATGCATTTCTGGCGGCTCGCTATCCCTTCGTGGGATTTTTGTTTGTTCAGATTGATTCGAGCAGAGTGAAGATTCCAGTTATTCAATGCTCCCTGGGCAACGATGCCCCTTATAAGCGTCGCCATTGGCAGAAAGTTGTCGTCGAATGGATGCCACGCCGATTAGCAACCAGAACGACCCAACCAGGAATCCGCAGAGCACATCACTGAGGTAATGCAAGCTGAGAAACAGCCGGCTCAGGCATACCGCAATGATGACCATGGCTGACCAAAATCCGACCTCGATCCTGAGGCTTCGGGTGGGCAGTTCGCGGGCAATGATGAAGCCGATGAACCCTATGACAACGGTGGTGGCAGTCGCATGCCCGCTCGGAAATGATGGGTTGGACTCGGTAATGCCTTGCAGAAAATCAGGCCTGACCCGGTCGATCCCATACTTGATTGCCCAGGTCGTCACCTCGGCCCCGAGGAACGAACTCCATAGTGGCACCAGCATTGCCAATCGGCCCATCGACCACAGCAGCGAAGACACGATCACCACGATCACACTCATCGAGAAAATCGTGCCCATGGAGGTGACCTGGACGAAGATCTCAAGCAGCCAAGGTGTGCGAAACGGTTCGAACAGCGCGTTCACCCGAGCGTCGACGTGGGCTATGCCACTCCATCTCAGCACAAGATAGGCCAGCACGGGGATGAGGCATCCCGTAATGACGGCTGCTACCAGCAGGTGTCTTGCTTCAAATCCGACGTTCGCCCTTGAAGGCCCCCGCATGGGCCCTTTCAAAAGCGCTGCCCGAACCAAGAGCCGCCCGAAAATCACCATCAGAACCACGCCTACTAAAAACCATATTGCGTTCGTGTTCGTGCTCATTCTTCTCCTAAATGACATGTACGCGCCTAGTAACGACTGTGTGTGAGCGCACGTAAAGATTCCGTGAAATCAATCTTCGCGTTTCCTGACACCGCAAGCCCGCTGGCTTCGTTTGCCTCGTTACGCTCGTGGGCATGGCCTTGATAGTCTATCGTGCGTCATAATAGTTCTAAATCAATTATTGAAATGTAACAGTCGTAACATTAGGATTGAACCATGAAAACTCAGAACTGGTTGCTGCTGACCTACAAAGTCCCGTCCGAGCCTGCCAAAAAGCGCATCGGCCTATGGCGAAAGCTCAAGGGCATGGGCGCCGTATATGTACAGGGCGGTGTTTGCCTGCTTCCCAAGACCGATGACCACGTACGGCGTCTGAAGATGCTGGAGAACGACATCGCGGAGATGGCAGGTGATTCACTGATTCTTGAAACCGTCGCGCTGGATCGGGCCCAAGAAGAGAAGGTCATCGAACGTTTCAAGACAGACCGCAACGAGGAGTATCGAGAACTGCTCGGACGTTGCGATGACTTCGAGGCAGAGATCGCAAAAGAGACCGCAGCCGAGCACTTCACGTATGCGGAGCTGGAAGAAAACGATGTCGATCTGAAGAAGCTCCAGACCTGGTTAGAAAAGATTCGCAAGCTCGATTTTTACGGCGCGCAGTTGCTGCAAGACGCTGAAAAACGGCTTCAGGAGTGTGAGGTGCTGCTGGACGGATACGCACAACGGGTATTCGAGGCTCAGGACGAAAACCGATGATCGACAGGAGATGAAATGAAGCTGACGGTTCTTACCTACAACACGCTTTTTGCGGGGCGAGATGGCACGGACTCACGTCGCGCCACCGACCAGATCGCGCTGATTAATGCGGTGAAACCCGACGTGTTTCTGATGCAGGAGGCCAAGCATTTCGAGCAGAACGGGGCTGCCCTGCTGTTCGAGCTTGAGGCGAAGATAGGGATGCGTGGTTTCTTGGCCAAGGCCCCGGTGACCGGACAGAACGTGGCCATTTTCATTCGCCTGCCGATCCAGGCCATTCGCTTCGAAGTCGACGCCGAACACTTCCATCACGCATTGGCCACGCTCACCGTCTCCATTCCCGGCGTGAGCCAGCCGCTGACCCTGATGAGCGCACACTTGAGCCCCAACGGGCGGATTATCCGGCAGCGCGAAGCGGCGTATCTGGCGCTGTATGCTCAGCCGGACAAATACATCGTGCTGGCCGGGGATTTCAATTCCGCCTCGCCTCGCGATCCGCAGCCATTAGATTTCCGTGAACTGGCCGCGCACCACCGTACGCGGTATCTGGCCGATGATCTGCAAAACATCGATCACAGCGTTGTTGCCGGACTGGAAGCCGCTGGCTGGCACGACATCGGATACAGGTTGAAACAGCAGACTGTCCCGACCGTCCCGACCGCAGCATTTACACAGTCCGAATTCCCGACCATGCGCTGTGATTACGTCTGGACGTCGCGAGCGCTGGCAGAGAAAGCCGTCACTTATGAAGTCATCCGCACGACTTCAACGGATACAGCATCCGATCACTATCCCATCGTCTGCACCTTTGAGATCTGACCCATGATCCCCCGGACTTTCGCTCAGCGTATGGGGCTGGACGCACCGTATTATAGGAGTTCAAGCATGCAGAATCGGGCACAGCAAGCGCATCATGAGGCACCGCAGCAAACCGAGCATCCGATAGAGAATGGGAAAGACGGCTGGCTGAACAAAACCGTGGTGGGAGCAGGAATCACCAGCGCGCTGGGCGATTTCTGCTACGAAACCACCACCGTGATCCTGCCGGGCTTTATGGCGGTGCTTGGTGTTCCTCCGGCGGCGCTAGGTATCATTGAAGGTTGCGCAGACGCGCTGGCAAGTTACACCAAGATGTTCTCAGGCTTCATCGCCGACAAGCTGGGCCATCGTAAGCTGCTGGTCATGATTGGGTATGGGCTGACTCCGCTTGGACAGGTGTTTCTGGCCTTGGCGCTGGGATGGCCACTGATCATGGTGGGCCGATTGGTCTCTTGGTTTGGTAAGGGGCTGCGCGGCCCACTGCGTGATGCGATTGTTATCCAAGCCGTTACGCCTTCAACCCGAGGCCGAGCGTTCGGATTTCACCGGGCCATGGACACTGTTGGAGCTGTCATTGGCCCGCTATTGGGCGTCGCCGTACTGGGCTGGGCTCAGACACTGCCTTGGGATGATGCTACTGGCCCTTTTCGTCTTGTGCTATGGCTCAGTATCATTCCAGGAGCACTGGCGGTGGTCGCCTTCCTGGTGCTCGTCCATGACCCACTGCAATCAAGAAATCCCGAGCTGAAGTTCTTTGCGTCATTGCGTGCACTTCCAATGAGATTCAAGCGATACCTTGGCGCAGTCGGGATCTTCGGCGCTGGCGACTTTTCCCATTCACTATTGATCCTCGCCGCGACGCAGCAGCTGACGCCTGCGATGGGCGTGATTCCAGCCGCTCAGACAGCAGGACTCCTCTACGTATGGCGTAACGTCGTTCAGGTGGGCGTTTCCTATCCCATAGGATTACTGGCAGACAGATTCGGATCGCAGCGAATGCTGGTTCTGGGATATATGCTCGGAACATTGACAGCAATTCTTGCCGCACTGGCGTTTTGGACAAATGCCCAAGGCCTAGCATTTTGGGGAATAATTTTCTTCGTCGCGGGGGTGTACATGGCCGCGCAGGAAACGCTGGAATCGACCGTAACCGCCGACATGGTTCAGGCTGAGACGCTTACAATCAGTTACGGCGCGCTGGGTACGGTCAATGGCAGCGCCAAGCTAATCGCAAGCGTGGCGGTCGGCATCCTTTGGACGGCTGCGTCCCCAACATTCGCGTTCGCTGTTGCAGGATTGCTAATGGCACTCGGAACTCTTTTTCTCGCTCGGATGAACAGCGTTTTCTAGTGTTAGGGGTCAAGGTGCTGCTCGGATAAGAATGGAAAAACACGGCACGATCCGGCCCTGTCTCGTTCAATCTGGCTTAGCCAAGCCCTACTATCAACCTACGAATGCAGCACCACCCCGCTCGATGGTCAGATCGAATGCGAATGGGTGGTCAAGTCGAATGCAAATGGGTGGTCAAGTCCATGCAATTACGCACTTGGCGAATCGATATGGTGCAGCCCGCTTCCTACAAGGCCTAGACACTTTGATGAAGAGCCCTGACTTCAACCCCGAGACCGATTACGATCTACCGGCTCTGTCGAAAATGCTCGTATCGCTACAAGGGGCTCTTCAAGGAAGGCGGGCCTATCTCGCTGGGGTGCTACGCAAGCGACTTAAAAACTTAAGATCTCATTGGCTCGATCAGCAGGTTTCAGAGTCTATGGCCCGAGGTGTAGACATAGAGCAGATGATCGATTTGGCGAAAGGAGTCAACTCTTGGGACGCTTGGACTGAAGGACTCGCACGCCTCACACCTTACTGATCGGTAACTGACTAACGGTGGGGCGCCCATGGTTAAGCGTCCGGCGAACCCACCTTTCGAATTTCTGCATTAAGGCCGATGATGCCGGTGTATTTTAAGCGGACGCGATCTTGAGCGCCGGTCACTGTGGCAAGCTCTCTTTTTTGATTGCTAAAATCACTGAATACCATCTGGAGAATTCTATGTCCCGTCTTGCTGAATTTCGCCTGCTAGAACAACAACTCGCTGCTCAACTGGCCGAGCTGGAAGCGCTGAAAAATGATTCCTCCCTGAAGCAGGAAATGGAATTTGAAACAAAGCTTCGCGCCTTGCTCAACGAGTACGGCTATGGCCTACGTCAAGTGGTGCTTATCCTCGATCCGCAAGCGGTGGCTTCCGCTCCGATTGCCCCGAAGGGTCTTCGGAAAGCGCGTGTGGTGAAAGTCTACAAGAATCCACACAGCGATGAGGTCGTTGAAACCAAAGGTGGTAATCAGCGCACACTCAAGGCCTGGAAAAACGAGTATGGTGCCGACGTAGTCGAGTCTTGGCTCGTTAGCTAATAGGAGACCGAGGGCTTCTGGCACGAGATAAAATGTCAGCGCCCCAAATGAAAATTTCCATTTTGGGGGCGCGATGAAATTTTCTTGGGGTGGTGGTGACACTCAGATCTTGCGGACAAGGTAGACAGAGCTCTCGCAGGCCAAAGCCCGTCAGGACGATGCTGGCAGCAGAGCATCCAAGGCCCTTTTCAAGGTACCGGTGTAAACCTAATTTTTTCACTGTAAACCACTGTGGTTTACAGTGAAAAAAACTAGTTTACAACGCCCTGTTTTTCGGGGGTTTACGCCTGTTCACCCCTCTGCCAATGCACTCAAATCACACCATCTTCAGACACCCCTCAACAGCTTGATTCGGAGACAACAATGGTCTTCGGTTTGACGCCCCTCTCTTGGATAGCTTGCGGTACAACGAACTCAGACCGTCCGGTCTGCACCCGCAAAAAGGGCTAATACTAAGGTCTAAACGCACCACATTTATGTCTCGCTCAGTCCGTTTTCGGCAGGATTCGACGTTTTACGCCGTTTGAAGCCGGGTGTTTACGCGCCAGAAAATAGCTCACCAGCCAAAGCACGGTGATAGTCCGATGTTGGTAAAAACAGATGGCGAATCAACTGCCGAATCGTCCCCTATCCCCGAACTCAGGGCAATTGCGGGAAGTACTGCCTACCCGCTGCTGGACCCGCTAATCCGCTGGTGCCCATTGGAGCGAGTCGCTGCGACGTCGCACTGAGTACTGATCAGCATTAGCTCTCCCCCTGTAACACCACATCGAACACGTAAGAACGTGGCGGCCTTTTCGGCAACTCCAACGGGCAGCCTGCACCCAAAAATCGTAGTGAGGAACCGCTTGTGTCCCTGTATGCAGATCGAATCCGCCTGGCGCATCTGCGCGAGAAAATCACCACCGCTGAAGAAGCCGCCAAACTGGTCCGAAATGGTCAGACCGTGGGAATGAGCGGGTTCACCCGTGCAGGCGAGGCCAAGCTAGTGCCATTAGCGTTGGCCGAACGCGCCCGGCATGAAGAGCTGAAGATCACCCTCATCACTGGTGCCAGTTTGGGTAACGAGATGGATGGACTCATGGCAGAGAGCGGCCTATTGGCCCGACGCATGCCCTATCAGTCTGACACCGTCCTTCGCAGGGCCCTGAACAAGGGTGAGGTGATGTATATCGATCAACACCTATCCGATACCGCGGAAGAGTTGCGCTCAGGTAGCCTACCCAAGATCAACGTGGCCATCATTGAAGCCTGCGCAATCACCGAGACCGGCGGAATCGTGCCCACAACCTCTACCGGCAACTCTGCCAGCTTCGTCCAGCAGGCTGATGTAGTGATCGTGGAGTTGAACTTGGCCCATCCTGCCGCATTGGAAGGCCTGCACGACATCTACCTGCCGGTCAAGCGCCCGAACCGCGAGCCTATCCCGCTCTCAACAAGCCAAGACCGCATCGGGTCTACCTACATTCCGGTAGACCCAGCCCGAATTGCCGCGATCATCGTTACGGACAAGGAAGACTCATATTCTGTCGTGCAGCCCGGGGACGCCGAGACCGAAAGTATCGCCGACCACCTGATCGCCTTCTTCGAGATGGAGGTAGAGCGGGGAAACCTCACCGCGAGCTTACTGCCACTTCAGGCTGGTGTCGGCACCATCGCCAACGCTGTTATGAGCGGCTTGAAGAAATCACATTTCAGTGGTTTGACCATGTACTCCGAAGTGCTACAGGACTCCACCTTCGAACTGATCGATGCTGGCAAGGTTATCGGGGCCTCTGGCTGCTCATTCACGATGTCCGAGCGTATGTGTCACCACGTCATGGCCAACCTGGACAGGTACAAAGACAAGCTGGTGCTACGTCCGCAAGAAATCTCCAACCATCCCGAAATCATTCGCCGCCTCGGCACAATTAGCGTCAACACTGCACTTGAGTTCGATATCTACGGCAACGTCAACTCTACCCACGTCGGAGGCACCCACATGATGAATGGCCTGGGTGGTTCCAGTGACTTCACTCGCAACGCTCACCTGGGGATATTCGTCACTAAATCGATTGCAAAGGACGGGAAGATTTCCAGCGCGGTGCCGATGGTTGCGCATGTCGATCACACTGAGCATGACGTCGACATCCTGGTTACCGAGCAGGGCCTTGCCGACCTACGTGGTCTGGCACCAAGAGAACGTGCCCAGTTAATCATCCAGAAATGTGTCCACCCAGACTATCGACCGGTGCTGCAAAAGTACTTCGACCGTGCCTGCAAACTGGTAGGCGGGCAAACGCCGCATCTGCTAGAGGAGTGCTTCGACCTCCATGTAAATCTGCGCGACGAAGGACACATGCTGACCTCCAAGCAATTGTCCTAAGTGACTCCACCAATGGATGCGCCGTTACCTTGCGGCGCATCTGTTTCTCAACCTTTAAAGCACAGCGGCCACGCCTTGCATCTCAGATGCCTCAGCCCGTGAAAAATTTCGTCCATCAATGATTCTAGTGAAAAACCAATTTGCCATCCCTAAATTCACTTTTCATCATGAAATAAATTAATATAAATTGGATTCTTACTTCTGCCATCGTCAGTCCAATCCACATTTAGCAGCGACAAAGCAATCTGCACGAGAACCAAAATAAACACCATAACAGAATAACGTCTCATCCAGATTAAGTTCTTAACCTGTAGCTTTCCATCATTTAAGTTTCTACGCTTTTCTATACTGCCTCGAAGCGAGGATACATGGGATCGAATTCCGGAAATACGGCCGCGTATAAACTTTTTAAAGCTTTCTTCACACCAATGCAGACCATCCTCAACCGCCGACAGCCTCTCCTCGACAATATTCAATTCAAGCTCTGCATCCAGCAATCTTTTCAGGTCCCGCTCTACTTTCTTATTAAAACTTATAAATACCGGGCTAACCTCATGCGTGCAGCGCTTGAACTGTGAGTATATTGCCACTAGAATCAGTGCGAAACTATAACTATCAGTTACTCCAATTGATTTACAATCGTAGCGATCAAAAGGTTCCACCTCCGATGAGACCTGACTTTTCAAATAAATCGCGTCAACACCAAGGTCTTTGGGGATATAGTTCTCAATATACTCCTCCGTTGGATCTTCACTCAGGGCGCTAGTGAGGAATCGGCCTTTGCTACGATCAATGATGACATGAGCGTCGGATTCCTCGTCTTGCGGTGAGGAGGAATCGCAAAAATACGACCCTGAACCCTCCCTAAAGAAATCCGCAACTGTTGAAAAATTATGCAGTTTTAATTTTAGACCCCAGACATCTAGAAGCGTATTGACTGCTTGATTCGCCTCGTCTACAACTTCGTTTGCCTTTCGATATAAGTACTCTTCAATGACAGATCTTCTATCATGGCTCTCAATTAGTGCAAATTTTGGAGAAAGCGGATTAAAAGATTGGAAAATGCTATATCGCTTAATATGCCTAACGTCAACATCAAAGACTCGAGAATTAACATCCTCGCTGAAGTCGACATAAAGGGAAATATAACAAGCCCCATTCTTCAATCTAAGAAGAGTAATATAGCAACTTTTAGGAAGCGCAGCAGAAATGCTAATCGTACCAACAGAAAACATAGATGGGCGATCGAAAGATACATACCCTAGGTTATTATAGCCGGCACCAACTAAGTCCTTACTCTTTACTCCCTGTTCGTGGTACGAACTGTAATTGCCTGCAGCGCGCGACTGACCGCTCATCCACTTATGAACCCTTCTCAGATCCTCGCGCCTAATCTCTGATATAAAGCTAATCCCTTTCCAGCTAATTTTGCCATCAAACATGCTTGCAGTTACAGTACGGTTCTCCTCGAGATAAATCCTTCGCATCGTTTCACTTTCTTGCCTTCCATAATCCTTGCCGACAAATCGTAGTAGACTTGGCACAAGCCATGGAAATTTCGAGGAAAAGGTTAAAAGCCAATGCGTTAGCTTTATCTTAACTGCCAGCATGAGTCAAACGCCCCTAATTTCATATGAATTCAGCTTCACTGCCACGTGATCAATGCCAGCAGCCCGAACAGATTCTGTTAACCGAAAAATTTGCTGCCCCTGCAGAAGAGCCGCTTCTGATGGGTATATTCAGTCTGGTCAGCTTGAGAATTTGCTTAACCAATTTCATGCCGGCAATACCAACGATGAGGTTTTGAACAGTAGAGTAAATTCACCAAACTTCGCCTCCACCTGCTGATAGCAGCGGCCACGCCACAGCTTAGAGCTTCAAATCAAGCGAGACCTTCACCCTGTCCATGGCAACGAATGTCATGAAGCGCTTTACGTTGCCTCCCTCGAAGAAAAGCTCCCTGGTCAGCTTCTCGTACTCTTTCATGTCCTTCACGGCGATGATCAGGATGAAGTCGATATCCCCTGTAACGTAGTAGCACTGCTGCACTTGAGGGCATTCAAGGAACCGCTGGCGGATCGCATCCAGGTCCTCGATCACCTCACTCAATACGGAAACGTTCACGATGACGGTGGTGTTGATCCCCACGTGATCCGGAGACAGGACGCTTCGATCCCCCATTATCACTCCGCTCTTTCTAAGCCGCTGAAGCCTTCTTGCTACGGCTGGCAACGAGAGGTTCACACGCTCTGCAAGCTCACGCATGGGCATCTGGTTATCCCGCTGGACAAGCTCAAGAAGGTGCCGATCAAACGCGTCTATCTGGGAGGCTTCGACTGTCATAGAAATCACCTGAGGCGAGAATTTTTATCGTTTTGATGGCTGATTCAGAGACCCTTTATGCCTTGAGCGAGCATATATTCTCTTCAAGCCCCATGCAAAAAAGGTGTTTCCGAAATGCGATACAACAAGAACGAGCATGTCAGGACTGAAGCAGCTCAAGCAGCCTTGAAGCCATTTACATCTGCCCATCTGGAAGAAGTTCGAAGCCACCTTGAGTGCATCGATTACGACGTCACTCCTCTTCTGAGCTTCCAGGAACTCGCCCAAAACCAAGGCGTCGGCGCAATTTTTGTGAAAGATGAAAGCCGCCGTTCCAGCCTGAAAAGCTTCAAAGCCCTCGGTGGTGCTCATGCAGTGGTCCGCGTGATCCTGCAGGAGGCCGGCAAACGCCTCGGCCGTAAGGTGGCACCGCAGGAAATTCTGAGCCCAGAGGTTCAATTGGTTGCCCAATCGCTCACCATCACCTGCGCTACAGACGGCAACCATGGCCGCTCTGTTGCTGCAGCTTGTAAGGTAGCCGGCTGCCGCTCGGTCATCTTTGTGCATGCGGGCGTGAGCGAAAGCCGCGCAAATGCAATCGCGTCGCTGGGCGCGGACGTGCAGCGTGTGGCCGGGAGCTATGACGACTCCGTTGCCTACGCAACCGAAGCCGCTCAGAAGAACGGTTGGATTGTTGTTTCCGACACTTCCTGGCCCGGCTACGAAGAGATCCCTACTTGGGTTATGCAGGGCTATCTGGTGATGGCCGATGAAATCGTCCAGCAGGTGGAAACTAGCGGTCGCAGCCTGACCCACGTGTTTCTTCAAGCAGGCGTGGGTGGATTCGCTGCCGCTCTGGCTGCATACCTGACGTCGGTATACGGCGACCTGGCGCCGAAAATTGTGGTCGTCGAGCCTGAGAAAGCAGCTTGCATCTACGAGAGTGCGGTCAAAGGTGTGGCCACGAAGATCGATCACGGTGAAGCGACTGTGATGGCGATGTTGGAGTGCTATGAGCCATCCATGGTCGCCTGGCGCATTCTGCAGGAGACTGCCACTGCGTTCATGACCATCAGCGACGAAGATGCTTTGTATGCCATGGCGGCAATGGCACGCGAAGGCACTTCGGATCCGGTAGTCGAGGGCGGTGAAAGCGGTGCTGCTTCTCTCGGTGGTCTGCTGGTGGCCTTGGCTCACCCTGAAGCCAAGCAGTCCCTGGGACTGAACAAAGATTCGGTCGCTTTGGTGATCAACACTGAAGGCGCGACCGACCCCGAACTGTACGCTCAGCTTCTGGCCCAGGCCAAGGCGCTGCCATGAAAAGCCCAATCGTAAATGGTGAGCGCCTGCTGGGGCGCCTCCAGGAGCTGGGTCAAATCGGCGGCCTGCCCGCCGGTGGCGGTACTCGCCTTGCCCTCTCGGACGAAGACAAGCTGGGGCGCGACCTGATCGCGACCTGGCTCTCCGAAGCGGGAGCCACTGTCCATGTCGACAAGATCGGCAACATTTACGGCGTCGTAGGCGGTTCGGTAGCGTCGGCACCAATCATGACCGGCTCGCACATCGACACAGTGGTCCGAGCTGGTTTGTTGGATGGCTGCTATGGAGTGGTTGCAGGCGTCGAGCTGTTGCAGGCAATCAGCGATGCCGGCCTACAACCGACTAAACCGCTGGCAGTCGTCGTTTTCAGTAACGAGGAAGGAGTGAGGTTCTCGCCCGACCTTCTGGGATCTCGCGTTATCGCCAAGGACATCGCGTTGGACGAGGCCTTGGCTGTGTCCACTCGCGACGGCAAGACCTTCCATGGAGAGCTTGCCCGTATCGGCTATGCCGGCGAGGTCGACCCCTGGAAATTTCTCCCGGAATCCTTCCTCGAACTCCATATCGAGCAAGGTCCGGTCCTGGAGTCTACTCAAACCCGCGTGGGCATTGTCGAGGCACTCCAGGGCCACTCGTGGTGGCAAGTTGAGATTGAGGGGTGTGCGAACCATGCCGGTACCACCCCAATGTACTTGCGAAAAGACGCCGGGGTAGTGGCAATGCAACTGGCCTGCAAGATCGAGGAACTATCAGCCCACGAGAGGCTGCCAAACGTTGCAACGATCGGCACCTTCACCCTTGAACCTAACGCAATCAACGTTGTGCCCGGTAGAGCCAAGTTCACGATCGACTTCCGAGACGCTGACGATAACCAGCTTCAAAAAGCTGATGCCTGGCTTTGGAATGAGACGTCAAGACTGCAAAGCCTTGGGTACGAAGTAAAACTGCAGCGCCTTTCGAAGGCCCTGTCCGTTCAGTTCGACGCCAAGCTTTGCGACTTGCTTGAGGACACCACCCAACAGATTGGTGCTTCCCATATGCGCATGGTGTCCGGAGCAAGTCATGACGCTCAGATGATCGCGAAGGTCTGCCCGTCAGCCATGGTGTTCGTACAAAGCAGTAAGGGAATTAGCCACAACCCGAAAGAAAGCACTCCAGACGAAGACCTCGTCTTAGGCGCTCAGATCCTGACTAACGCAATGTGGACGCTAGCTACATCCAAATAGTGATCCAAGCACAATAAAAACCGTTGGAGGTATAGGTCATGAACATCGCATTTTCCAGTGAAGAATTTGCAAGCCGTGTAGCCCGTGCGCAAGCAGAGATGAGCCAGCATCGACTCGATGCCTTGCTCGTCACCTCGCCACCAAACTTCCGCTACTTCAGTGGTTTCGACAGCCAGTTCTGGGAAAGCCCGACGCGCCCTTGGTTCTTCATCATCCCAGCCGAAGGCGAGTGCATCGCTGTGGTACCAGAAATCGGTGCCCCTCTGCTGCAAGGCGCCTGGATCGGTAAAACACTGAGCTGGCCAGCTCCTCGTCCCACCGATGACGGCGTTACCCTGCTCAGCGACACCCTGTTGTCGTTGTCGCGTCGCTTCGGGCGCATCGGCATGGAGATGGGTCGCGAATCGGTTATCCGCATGCCGGTGAATGACCTCTTCCTGCTCAAGGACAAGCTGGGTAGCGTTGACCTGGTTGACGGCTCTCCGTGCATCTGGAATGTCCGGGCGATCAAATCGGCGGCAGAGGTCGAGTACATCCGACAGTCTTGCACCATCGTGAGCGACGCCTTCGACAAACTGCCAAGCCACGCCCGCTGCGGCCAAACCGAACTGGCCATCAGCAAAGCTCTTTCGGTGGATATCATCCAAGGCGGTGCCCATGCCCTGCCGTTCATGGCCGCAGCCTCCGGTCGCGGTGGCTATGAGCAAATTATCTCGCGCCCAAGCGACCGTGTCATCGAAGACGGCGATGTGCTGATCATCGACGTCGGCGCCACGGTCAACGGCTACTTCTGCGACTTCGACCGCAACTTCGGTTTCGGCAAAGTCGACGACGCCGCACTGCGTGCGAACGAAGCGATCTGGGATGCCACCGAAGCGGCCTTCGCGATCTCTCGCCCAGGCACAAAAGTGTCTGAGCTCTGGAAAGCCATGATGGGGGTTCTGGAACCAGCAGGCATGCTCGGCAACAACGTCGGGCGCCTGGGCCACGGCTTGGGGCTGCAACTGACCGAGCCACCATCTCACATGCCAACTGATGACACCGTACTGCGCGAAGGCATGGTCATCACCATCGAACCGGGCATGGAATACGCGCCTGGCAAGATGCTGGTCCACGAAGAAAACATCCATATCACCAGCTCGGGCCCAGTCATTCTGACCCGCCGCGCTCCACGCGAGATGGTGATCATCAACAACTGATACACCCGATCCCCCCGTAGGCCTCACCAAGGCCTACCCCCTTGCTAATTCCAGCCAATGGATGGGCTGGAATCTGGCTGGTGAGCAGTACGTGCCCGCCCACATCCACGACATGTGGGTTGCGGCACACCGCGAATTGAATTTACTGCACCACCTACGCACTCAATGTGCGAGCCAGTGCTAACAGTCCATAAGCGTTAGAAACAAAGGAACAACAATGACAATGCCTACTGTTTCAATTGAAGATGTGCCTATTCAAAAATTCCATCAACGCCTTACAGTTAGTGCTGCAGGCGGGATTTTTGTAGACGGCTATGTACTCAGCATCATCGGAGTCATCATCTTACATGCCACCGCAGCCTTACAATTAAGCGATTTCTGGCAGGGCATGATCGCAGCATCGAGTCTAATCGGCATTTTCGCTGGTGGTTTGATCGGCGGTTGGCTTACCAGCATCCTAGGCCGTAAACGCTTGTTCTACGCGAGCCCGATCATCTTCCTTATCGCATCCATTGGCCAATTTTACGCGAACAGCGCCGAGATGTTGTTTTTCTGGCGAATCGTGATCGGCATCGGTGTAGGCATCGAGTATCCGGCTGCTACAGCCATGTTGGCTGAATTCCTTCCCCGTAAAAACCGAGGCCCGCGGCTTGCAGCTCTTTCCACGTGCTGGTTCGCAGGTGCTGCTGCAGCCTACCTGTTCGGTGAGGTTATCCTCCGCGTTGGCGGGGACGAAGCGTGGCGGTGGGTGTTGGCAAGCGGGGCAGTTCTTGGCGGACTTCTGTTCTCGATGCGCCTGGGTACTCCCGAGTCCCTGCGTTGGCTTCTGAGTAAGGGAAGAAAAGATGAAGCCACCGTCCTGGTCAAAAAAATCTATGGCAGCCACTTCACCATCGACAACGTTGGCGAAGACAGCACGAACGCTCGCCTGCCACTGAAAAGCATCCTGTCCGCAGGGTATGGCAAACGCATGTTCTTCGTCGTGGCCTTTTGGACCTGCGCAATGCTACCTGTCTTCGCTGTCTATGCTTTTGCGCCCAAGGTTCTATCGGCTCTGAAGCTAGATAATGATGCAGGTTCCATTGGATCGATTGTGATCACTGTGTTCTTCGTCATAGGGTGCATCTTTGCTACGAAGTGCCTCAATACCTTGGGCCGTCGAAACACGATGATCTACAGCTTCCTGCTTGCGGGCATTTCTCTGGTTGGTCTGGCAGGTTTCCAGTCGAGCTCAGGTTACTTGGTCATCCTGTTCTTCTCTTGCTATGCCCTTTTCATTGGTGGGGCCCAAGTGCTGACCTTTGTCTATCCCAACGAGATCTTCCCGACAGAAATTCGATCTTTCGCAGTCGGTATTGGCACTTCCTTCTCCAGGATTGGCGCGGCTGTGGGAACATACCTAGTCCCGGTATCCCTCAGCTCCCTGGGCGTCTCGATCACTATGATGGTGGCCGCTGGCATTACTTTCGTCGGGCTACTAGTCGCCGTACTCCTTGCACCCGAGACCAGATCGTTGAATCTGCAGGAGGCCAGCGCGCTGGCATAAGTTGTTGAGATTATGGGTATCACCACAGGGGCGCTTTATGCGCCCCTTTGTCTTGCCGGTCGGCCGTTGATTGTTCTCATCTGACGGCATCCCTCATTCCAGCCTCCGCCGTCCCACCCCTATGAAAAACTCAATGATTGGCATATCACGGAGAGAAATTTTCTCTTTGAAGGCTCGATATGAGAGACCTTTTATGGTTTCTGTAGGCGTATATTATCTTTGAAGGGTGGTTTTCAGCCGACAATAAGCCAGCTAGGGCAGAGACTCATCCGACAATCAATGATCATCTTGAGTGAATCAGGGAGACACAAAGCAGCGGAATCAGCAGAAACTCAGGAATCTGATTTCGGCCAGCGCACGTAAAGATGTCCATTTTTACTCCCATAACAGGGGCAAATATAAAAATAACAGAAACCGTTCGACTCCAGCTCTCTCAGCCGCCTCGCGGCGCGACCGATTTTAATGACGGCCTGCAGGAGCTATTTGAATGACTGCCGCTACAACACTTGGAGTTAACCATGGATTTCACTATTACGAGCTTGGCGCTTTGAGGCACTTCGTGCTTTTCAATGTTTACCTAAAAGGAATATGTAGTGGAGCGCCCACCAGCGCAACCTAACAATCCCTTTCATTCAGGATTACGATCATGCGAATCTCAAAAGTTCTCAATGCTCTGCTGGTAAGCGCACTCGGCGCAGTAGCGATCAATGCAAGTGCCCAAGAGGTCCCAACCCTCCAACCGGGTGTTCTCGCCATCGGCTCGGATCTTACCTGGGCCCCATTCGATTACTATGACAAGAACGTTCCAGCGGGATTCGATGCCGAGCTGATGGCCAAGATTTCCAAAGGGATGGGCCTCACGCCGCGCATTGATGACACACGCTTCGCCAACTTGGTTATAGGCCTGTCAGGCAGAAAATACGACGTCATTGCATCCGCGCTGTACATCACCCCGGCACGCGCAAAGCAGATCGACTACGTGCCCTACCTGAAAACTGGTGGGTCATTGATGGTCCTTAAGGGCAGCGATTTCCGCCCGGAAACCGTGAATGACTTGTGCGGAAAAAGGGTAGCGTCGCTTAAAGGCGCTGCCTGGGTGCCAACACTGGCAAAACTATCGAATGATCATTGCCTCCCAGCCGGCAAAGGTGCGATTGCTGTCCAAGAGTACGAATCGTCACCAGTCGCTGCTCAAGCACTCCTCTCCCGAGCAGCTGACGTACAGTTTGAAGATGCTGCCGTCTCGCAGATGCTAATCAAGCAAACCAAAGGGCGGCTGGAAATCACGTCTAAAGCCATTATCGAACCCGTTGTCATCGGTTTGGGTGTCGCGAAGGGAAACACTGCCTTGGCGACTGCGCTTGAAGAGCAACTTAAACGGCTGAAAGAAAGCGGCGAATACCAGGCACTGCTTTCAAGCTACAACTTGCAAGAACCAACCAAGGACGACATCGCCGCAGCATATGCAGGCAAGTAAATAACTCGACCATAACAATACAGGGCGGCCAAACTTCGCCGCCTGCAGGAGTTTATTATGTCTTTCGATTGGACTTATATACTGAGCCTGTTTGCCGAGCCTGCGTTTTGGAACGCAACATGGACAGTCGTTGAGCTGAGTGTCACCACATGGCTACTCGGCATTGTCGCGGGCTTCGTTCTGGCCCTTGGCAAACAGTCATCGAACAAAGTCGTGAGCGGTGTCTCAGGGCTGTACATCTGGTTCTTCCGCAGCTTGCCGCTGCTGGTGCTCTTGGTATTCATCTTCAACATTCCCCAGGTGTTCCCCGGCACCAGTGGCTTCCTGGGCAATCCCTTCATTGCAGGCTTGGTCGCTCTGGTCCTGAGCGAAGCGGCGTACATCGCAGAGATCCATCGTGGCGGTTTACTCTCGGTAGCCCGTGGACAGGTTGAAGCCGGGAAGGCCCTCGGGGTTCGTTACGTAGGCATCCAGCGACTGATTGTCGTCCCTCAAGCATTCCGGATTGCCTTACCCACGCTGATCAACGAGTACATCACGATCGTTAAGCTGACCTCGCTGGTTTCAGTCATCTCCCTTGGTGAAATCTTGCTGGTCGGCCAACGCCTGTACACCCAAAATTTCCTAATTCTCGAAACGCTGACAGCGGTGGCTTGCTTCTACGTCCTCATTGTCACAGTCTTTGGTTTCCTGCTTAAAGCGCTTGAGCGGAAGCTGGACATCACCCGCCGCCAGCCTGGTGTAGTGAAACTGTCGGAAGCCGCGGTCAAACCTGCTTCTCCTTCCAAAGCGCTGAAGCTGGAGCAGAAAGGCGAATACGCTCTTGAGTTGGTGGAGGGACGTAAGTCCTACGGCTCACATGAAGTCATCAAAGGCGTTTCGCTCAAAGTGAAATGGGGCGAGGTCATTTCCATCATCGGCCCATCCGGATCAGGGAAAACCACCTTGATTCGTTGCCTGAACGGCCTGGAAGCACTGAACAAAGGGGCTGTGCTCCTGCAGGGTGAACCGTTCCTGGCGGGGACCGAAAATGCGCGTGAGAAACAGGCTCAACAGGATCCACATCGCATCGTTCATGTCGGGATGGTGTTCCAGAGCTTCAACCTCATTGCCCACCGCACAGTCCTGGACAATGTGATGATGGCTCCCCTGTACCATCATCACGACACCCGCGAGGCCACCAAGCAGTTGAGCCTCGCAATGCTGGCCAAAGTCGGCTTAGCCGAACACGCAAACAAGTACCCGCATCAGCTGTCCGGCGGGCAGCAACAGCGCGTCGCCATTGCCCGGGCCTTGGCGATGGAGCCCGCGGTCATGCTGTTTGATGAGCCGACATCAGCACTGGACCCCGAGTTGGTGAACGAGGTGTTGAAGGTCATCACTCAATTGGCCGAGGAAGGTATGACGATGGTCATCGTCACCCACGAGATGAATTTCGCATTCAACGTTTCTGATCGAGTGGTTTACATGGAAAGCGGCCAGGTCATCTACGACGCGCCGCCGAAAGAGCTACTGAAAGGGACCGATTCAGTCCGCCTTCAGAAATTCATGGAAGCAGTGAAGGTAGCCGCATGAGATCAGCTGTAGCTGGGCGGCTCTGGTAGGGATGGCAGATACCTGCCTCCCCTCTCGCACAGCGCATCGTTCTCAACTCATCATATGCGATTGAACAAGCGTGCCTCCTCGGATAGCCTTTTAGCCGAGGACTGCAACTGCGCATTCGTCGGGACTGGGTACCAGTAAAAGCCCCCCCGCAATTGTGGCAGCAGAGAATACTGGTTTCTCTGAAGTAGGGACGACGGGCAGAGCCGGTCGGATTCTGAACCCAAGGTCGTAAGGCCAGGAGCTAAAGGATCGCTGCGACTACTCCTCAAATTGAAGGCACCCTTGGGTGCCTTTTTTGCATTCGGCTCTGGGGCGTAGGACAGTACATCGAAGCCGGTGTGACTGCTTCACGCCGAACGACCATGTCGTTTGCGGTACTCAGCAGGCGAGATGCCGAAATGGCGTTGAAATGCGCGTCGCAATGTATCGGCATTGGCAAAGCCGCACATGGCAGCAACCTGTTTAGGGGCATCGACACCGAGCTCAAGACGAGCACGTGCCGCTTCAATACGTGCAAGCTCCACCCACGCCCTAGGGGTAATACCAACCTCTTCACGGAACACGCGGGCGAAATGACGTCCACTCAACCCAACCCGGGCCGCTAGGTTTTCAACCTCATGATTCTCTCCGGGATTCGCTGCTACGTATCGCTGCAATGCTTGTATGGCGGACCGTCCTAACGGTGAAAACTCTCCTCGCCGGCTAAATTGCAGTTGCCCGCCCGGGCGCTTGAAATACATTACCAAATGACTAGCGACTTCCTTTGCAACAGCAGAGCCCAGGTCCTCTTCAACTAGAGATAAAGCAAGATCCAATCCTGCGGTCACACCAGCCGCGGTTCGAAGATTGCCGTCATGCACCTGGATGGCGTCAGCCTCTACTTCAATGAGCGGAAAGCGCTTTGCTAGCTCATCAGCAACCTCCCAGTGAGTGGTAACGCGACGTCCATCCAGCAGACCTGCAGAAGCTAGCGCAAATGCTCCGGTGCAAATGGATCCGTAACGACGACAGAGGTGTGCCTGATTTCGCAGCCATTCAAAAATTCCCGGCCTTAGATATTGCTCAGCAGCCGCATAGGGAGTGCCCGCGACGAGCAGCGTATCAATGGGCCCAATGTCTCCGCCTATGCGTCCGTCGGGAGCTAAGCGTGTTCCTGACGAGCTAACCACAGGGCCTGGTTCTGTGGAGAGGACAAGAAGTCGATAAGCCTGCCATCCGATTCGGTGATTGGCTTCGGCAAAAACGTCCACAGGGCCGGCTACATCCAATAGCTGAACGTTTGGCAGGGCAAGGATGGCGATCGTACGGGTAGTGTTGGGCACGGTACCTCTCAAAGTCATTGAGGAGCCTACAAGGCGAAGCGATTGAGCAAGGAATAGCAGGACGCTATTCAGCGAACAACACCCGAGTCCGTGGGAAGCTGGAAATGGCAGTTTTTGAAGCACCAAGTCAATTGAGGACGATCCTGGTGCTCGCCAAACTGTCTGGACCTCCACAAGCTAGGACTCGCTATGTTCAATGCAATTGATGGTATTCAGGTGCCCGACAGCAAAATGGCTCGGGAAATTACTGAGCTGGTTAGGGACAGTGTCTCGCCACTTCTCTTCCATCATTCGAGTCGTGTTTTCTATTTCGGGGCTCTTGCCGGAAAAAGGCTCGGTCTGAAATACGATCCAGAACTCCTCTACGCGGGATGTATGTTTCATGACATGGGTTTGGCTCACGAGCACAGCAGCGAATGCTGCCGTTTTGAGGTAGACGGTGCCAACGTGGCGCGCAGCTTCCTTGAAAGTCACGGCATCAATGAGCGCGATGTCGAGCGAGTGTGGACTGCCATCGCGCTACACACCACCCCCGGGATTCCTGAGCACATGCATCCGCTCATCGCACTTTTAACTGCCGGCGTCGAGACGGATGTTCTGGGTTTTCACCATGAACACCTGGACACGAATGTCCGCGACTCCGTGGTTCAAGCGCATCCCCGAGGTGACCATTTTAAAGAGGCTATCATCCAGACGTTCTACGATGGGATCTCACACAAAGCACAGACCACGTTTGGGAACGTTAAGGCTGATGTGATCGCTGATAAGGACCCAAGCTTCAAACGCGAAAACTTCTGCAGCATCATTCGTGCGTCCTGCTGGCCAAGTTAAACGGCAAGGTTGGGTACCCAGGCTGTTTTTTCTGGAATGGGGTGGTGGGGAACACGGCCAAATCTCAACCTATATATGCTCCCAGCTCGGTACCAACTGATGAGAGACACATGGGTCGACATGCTGATGTGTTTGAGGGATTCTTCGATCTGGCACGGGCGGCTGATCAACCGAATAGCCAAGCGGCTGGGTATGAGTCTCTGAAATGGATCTGAGGATGCGCATTGAGCCATTTGCGGTGATAGTGAATGGACGCGAGTCATTGAAAGCAGCGACCGACGTGCGTATTGACATTCGCTCCTTTCAGCTAAAATGTGGCAGGTAGGCGGTAGTGTGCACTAATCAAAATGCACAACTACTCAATCGCTTGGTGGGTATAGATTCTCGACGTAATGTGCATCGAAGTGGGGGTAGGATTGGGCCGGGCACGCCGTTCAACCTCACCGAAGGCGCGGCGCTGCTGTCGCTGTTCGGTCGCCTGACCGGCTATACACCGCGCTGGTTCACCTACTTCATCGGCGATGCCCATGTGTATGAAAATCACCTGGACATGCTCAACGAGCAGCTCAAGCGCGAGCCGCTGGAGGCGCCGAAGCTGGTCATCAGCGACCGTGTGCCGTCGTTTGCCGAGACTGGCAAATACGAGCCGGAGTGGCTGGAGAAGATCGAGCCGAGTGATTTCTGGCTGGAGGGCTATGAGCACCATGCGCCGATGACAGCGCCGATGGCGGTCTGATAGATCTTCATTGTTTGAACTGGCCTCTTCGCGGGTGAACCCGCTCCTACAGGGTACTGCACAGGCCTAAGTCGTGCGCGGTCCCTGTGGGAGCGGGTTCACCCGCGAAGCTTTTGGCTCAATGCCCGTGACTTCTCCCCACATGCGAATGCTCGGTATCCGGCACCGATACCGCCCCGTTTGTCTCCAGTTGCTGCAAGATCGCGCATTCACTCCCCTGCGCGTTGCAGCGCCGCCGCAGCTCCACCAGTTGCTCCTGCAATGCCACCAAGCCATCGATCCGCGCCTGAACATGCTCGATATGCTCGTCGATCAGCGCATTGACGCTGCCGCACGCGTCGGCGGGGCTGTCGCGCAGGCGTAGCAGGCTGCGAATTTCGTCCAGGGTCATGTCCAGCGTGCGGCAGTTGCGGATGAAGGTCAGCCGCTCCACATGGGCCTGGGTGTACAGCCGGTAGTTGCCCTCGCTGCGCGCCGGCTCTGGCAGCAGGTTTTCACGCTCGTAGTAGCGGATGGTTTCCACCGCGCAGTCGGTGGCTTTGGCCAGTTCTCCGATCTTCATCACGAAATCTCCAGCAAGTGGCTTGACCCTATAGTGGCTACAGGGTGTTCACTTGGCAACAGGCTCAATTTAAGGATGACCCCATGAACCAGCCTGTCAGCCACGAACACAAGCATCCGCACGATCACGCTCATGGCGATGACGACCATGGCCATGCTGCCCACGCTCACACCTGCTGCGGCGCCAAAGCCGTGCCGCCGCTGGTGCAACTGAGCGAAACGGCCAGTGCCCAGGCACAACTCAGTCGTTTCCGCATCGATGCCATGGACTGCCCCACCGAGCAGACCCTGATTCAGGACAAACTGAGCAAGCTGGCCGGTATCGAACAGCTGGAATTCAACCTGATCAACCGCGTACTTGGCGTGCGCCACACCTTGGACGGCACCGCCGATATCGAGCGGGCTATCGACAGCCTGGGCATGAAGGCCGAGCCGATTGCCGCCCAGGACGACGGCAGCGTCAGCGTGCCACAACCGGCCAAGGCCCGCTGGTGGCCACTGGCATTGTCGGGTGTTGCCGCAATCGCCGCCGAAATCGTGCACTTTGCTGCACTCGCCCCGGAATGGATGGTGGCGGGCCTGGCACTGGCAGCGATCCTCGGTTGCGGCCTGGGTACCTACAAGAAGGGCTGGATTGCCCTGAAAAACCGTAACCTCAACATCAATGCGCTGATGAGTATCGCTGTGACGGGTGCGGTACTGATCGGCCAGTGGCCGGAAGCGGCTATGGTGATGGTGCTGTTCACCGTTGCCGAACTGATCGAAGCGCGTTCGCTGGACCGTGCGCGCAATGCCATTGGCGGGTTGATGCAACTGACCCCGGACATGGCCACCGTACAGCAGGCCGATGGCCAGTGGCGCGAGCTGGACGTGCGTGAGGTGGCCGTCGGCGCACTGGTGCGGGTGCGCCCCGGTGAGCGTATCGGCCTGGACGGTGAAGTGACCAGCGGGCAATCCAGCGTCGATCAGGCGCCGATTACCGGCGAAAGCCTGCCTGTGGAGAAGGGGGTGGGCGACAAGCTGTTCGCTGGCACCATCAACCAGGCGGGGGCGCTGGAGTTTCGCGTCACCGCCGCTGCCGGGCAGTCGACCCTGGCGCGGATCATCAAGGCCGTGGAGGAAGCGCAGGGCGCGCGGGCGCCTACCCAACGCTTCGTCGACCGTTTCTCACGTATCTACACCCCGGTGGTGTTCGCCATTGCCCTGGCCGTGGCGCTGATACCACCGCTGTTCATGGCTGGCGCCTGGTTCGATTGGATTTACCGCGCCTTGGTGCTGCTGGTGGTGGCCTGCCCATGCGCGCTAGTGATCTCGACCCCGGTGACCATCGTCAGTGGCCTGGCCGCCGCTGCGCGCAAAGGCATCCTGATCAAGGGTGGCGTGTATCTGGAGGGTGGCCGCCACCTGGATTTCCTGGCCCTGGACAAGACCGGCACCATCACCCATGGCAAGCCGGTGCAGACCGACGCCAAGGTGCTGACGCCGCTGTTCGAAGACCGCGCACAAGCCTTGGCGGCCAGCCTGGGCGAGCGTTCGGACCACCCGGTGTCCCGCGCTATTGCCGAGTTCGGCAAGCAGCAAGGCCTGGCCTTGAGCGAGGTCAGTGACTTCGTTGCGCTGGCCGGGCGTGGCGTGCGTGGTGTCATCGCCGGTGAGGTCTACCACTTGGGCAACCATCGCCTGGTCGAGGAGCTGGGGCTGTGTTCACCAGCGCTGGAGGCCCAACTGGATGCGCTGGAGCGCCAGGGCAAGACCGTGGTCCTGCTGCTTGACCGCTCCGGGCCACTGGCACTGTTCGCTGTGGCCGACACGGTCAAGGACAGCAGCCGTCAGGCGATTGCCGAATTGCATCAGCTGGGTATCAAGACTGTCATGCTGACCGGTGACAATCCGCATACTGCGCAGGCCATTGCCGCCGTGGTGGGGATCGACCGCGCCGAGGGCAACCTGTTGCCGGCCGACAAGCTGAGAACCATTGAGGCGTTGTACGCCCAAGGCCATCGGGTGGGCATGGTCGGTGACGGCATCAACGACGCCCCGGCGCTGGCCCGCGCCGAAATCGGTTTTGCCATGGCTGCTGCCGGCACCGACACCGCCATCGAGACGGCCGATGTGGCGCTGATGGATGATGACTTGCGCAAAATCCCGGCCTTCGTCAGGCTGTCGCGCCAAAGTGCGGCGATCCTTATGCAGAACATCGTGCTGGCGTTGGGCATCAAGGCGATATTTCTGGCGATCACCTTCGCCGGCATGGCCACGATGTGGATGGCGGTGTTCGCTGACATGGGCGTGAGCTTGCTGGTGGTGTTCAACGGCTTGCGCCTTTTGCGCAAATAGAGGACGTACATGCTGAGTTCCGAGCTGAAGGCCTTCTACATGGTGGCCCGTCTGGGCAGCATTACCCAGGCGGCGAAGAAGCTTGGCCTCAGCCAGCCCACGGTGACCACGCAGATCCGCAGCCTGGAAGGCCAGTACGCCGTGGAGCTGTTCTACCGCGGCGGGCGGCGCCTGGTGTTGAGCGAGGAGGGCTTACGCCTGCTGCCGATGGTCAAGGCGCTGCTGCAGCAGGAAGCCGACATCGAGTTCGAGCTGCGCAACAGTGGTCAGGCCCAGGGCAGCCTGCGCATTGCGGCCACTGCGCCTTACTACATTCTCGACCTGGTCAAGATCTATCGCGAACGTTTGCCGCGGGTTGAAGTGGCGGTGGAGATCGGCAACTCGCAGCAAGTGCTGGAAATGCTCGAGGATTACCGGGTGGACATTGCCGCGTCGTCGCAATGGGTGGAGGACGCACGGTTGGTGCGGCGGATACTGGGTACTGATCCTTTGGTGGTGGCGGTGCACCGCAACCACCCGCTGGCCCATCGCCAGACGGTGTCGATCGAGGTGGTGTCGGGGCATTGCCTGCTGATGCGCGAGAAGGGCTCGACCACACGCAAGCTGACCGAGCAGATGATGCAGGAGGCCGGGGTCAAGGCCAGCGCCATGATGGAAATCGGCAGCCGCGAGTCGATCCGCGAAGCGGTGCTGCGCAATATCGGCATCAGCGTGATTGCCCGCCATGAGGTGCCGCACAATCCCGAACTCCGGGTGCTGGCGCTGGAAAATGCGCCGGTGATGCACGAGTACCTGTATTGCCTGAAGGAACGGCGCCAGGCCAGGTTGCCGGCGGCATTCCTGGGGGTGGCGCAGGAAGTGGCCGGTTCGCAGTTCTAGATTTCTGCTGGCTTCTTCGCGGGTAAACCCGCTCCTACATTTCAGCGTACCCGCGTGCCTGCATTTTCCGCGAACATGCATGCCGTTGTAGGAACGGGTTTACCCGCGAAGAGGCCGGTACAGGCCACTACTAAATCTACCTATACCACTATCATCGGCTTTTGCCTTTAAGCCACAGAACCTTCGCACAGCCTGCCTAGCATGGCCCCATCTCTTCGATGAGGCCATGCCATGAACCACACCACCCCCGGCGCACAGATTAAAGTGCGCAACATCCACAAGTGCTTCGGTGCCTTTACGGCGCTCAACGATGTCTCGCTGGACATCGCTGCGGGCGAACTGGTGTGCCTGCTCGGCCCATCCGGCTGTGGCAAGACCACGCTGCTGCGTTGCATTGCCGGCCTGGAGCGCCAGGATCGCGGTACGCTGTACATCGGCGAACGCGATATCTCCGATCTATCCCCCCAGGCGCGGGACTACGGCATCCTGTTCCAGTCCTACGCGCTGTTTCCCAACCTTACCGTCGAAGCCAATATCGCCTATGGCCTGTCGGGCAGTGGTCGGGAGCAGGCCCGCCAGCGGGTGGCCGAAATGCTCGAACTGGTAGGCCTGTCGGGTAGCGAGAAGAAGTACCCAGGCCAGCTCTCCGGTGGCCAGCAGCAACGTGTGGCCCTGGCCCGCGCGCTGGCACCGTCGCCATCGCTGCTGCTGCTCGATGAACCGATGTCGGCGCTGGACGCCCGGGTGCGCGAGCACTTGTGCACCGAACTGCGTCAGCTGCAGCGCCAACTGGGCATCACCACGTTGATGGTTACCCACAACCAGGACGAGGCCATGTTGATGGCCGACCGCATCGCGGTGATGAACAACGGCCAAGTCGAGCAGTACGCCACCCCGCAGGAAATATACGACCACCCGGCCACGCCGTTCGTGGCCGAGTTCGTCGGCCAGGGCAACTGGCTGCCGTTCCAGCGCAGCAGCGACAGCCATGCCCAGGTCGGCGACATGAACATGCGCCTGGCGCCGGGTTCAGCCCAGGCCAGCAGTGGCCGGCTGTTCTGCCGCCCGGAAGCGATCACGGTCAACCCGGTGGTGCACGAAGAAAACCTGTTCCCGGCCATGGTCCGCGAAATCACCTTCCTCGGTAACCGCTGCCGCATGAGCTTTGAACTCAAGGCCCTGCCAGGCCATGCCCTGCTGGCCGAGCTGGCCCCCGAGGCCATGCCGCGCCTGGGTTCGCAGGACATCTGGGTGGCGTTGCCGCCGCAGAGCCTGCAGGTGTTTGCCTGAGATGGCCGCGCCAATGTCCCTGCCATTGAGCCAGGCCAAGGCCGCGCCGCGTGCTGGCTTCGCCCTGGGTGACCGGCTGTTCGTCGTCGGTGGCAAGAGCCTGCTGCTGATCCTGTTGGTGCTGGCCGTGCTGATGCCGTTGCTGGCGATCTTCTGGCGTGGTTTCAGCGGTGAAGCGGGCCAGGGTGGTGGCCTGCTGGCGGCCCGTGAGCTGTTCGCCAGCGACAACTTCCACTGGTTGCTGGGCAACAGTCTGTCGGTGGCCTTCACCGTCGCGGCCATTGTGGTACCACTGGCCTATCTGTTCGCTTATGCCCTGCAACGCACGCTGATCCCGGTCAAGGGCCTGTGGCGGGGGATTTCGCTGCTGCCGTTACTGGCGCCGTCGATGCTGCCGGCCATCGCCCTGGTCTACCTGTTTGGCAACCAGGGCCTGCTGCGCGGGTTGCTCAGCGACAATATCTACGGTTTCTGGGGCATCGTGCTGGGCGAGGCCATCTATACCTTCCCGCATGCGCTGATGATTCTGCTGTCGGCACTGTCACTGGCCGATGCTCGCCTCTTCGATGCGGCCCACAGTATGGGGGCAGGCTCGTGGCGTGCGTTCACCAGCATCACCTGGCCGGCCTCGCGCCAGGCGGTGTTCGCGGCTTTTTGCCTGGTATTTACGCTGACTATCACAGACTTCGGTGTACCGGTCGTGGTGGGGGGCGACTATCAAGTGCTGGCGCTGGAAGCCTACAAGGCGGTGGTGGGCCAGCAACAGTTCGGCCGTGGCGCGCTGATCGGCATGGTGCTGCTGTTGCCGGCCCTGTTCAGCTTTACCGTCGACGCCTGGCTGCGTAGACGCCAGGGCGAGGCCATGGGCGGCCGTGCCCAGGTGTTCGAACCCAAGCCGTCACGCGGCCGCGATGCCTGCTTCCTGACCATTGTGCTGCTGGTGTGCGCGGCGTTGCTGGTGGTGATCGGTATGGCGGTGTACTCCTCGCTGGTCACTTTCTGGCCCTACAACCTGTCGTTGTCGCTGCGCCACTACATGTTCGAAGACACTGCCGGTGGCGGCTGGCTGGCCTACCGCAATAGCGTGACCATGGCCATTGGCACCGCGCTGATCGGCAGCATCGTGATCTTCACCGGTGCTTACCTTATGGAGAAGACCCAAGGCCAACGTCTGCTCAACCATGCGCTGCGCCTGCTCAGCTTCATCCCCATGGCCGTGCCGGGCCTGGTACTGGGCCTGGGCTACGTATTCTTCTTCAACCTGAACGGCAACCCGCTGCATGTGCTGTACGGCGGCATGGGGTTGCTGGTGGTGTGCACCATTGCCCATTACCTGACCACCGCGCAGATGACCGCGACCACTGCCCTGCGCCAACTCGACGGCGAGTTCGAGGCCGCCGCGCTGTCGCTGAAGGCGCCGTTGTACAGGCACTTCGTGCGGGTGACCGTGCCGATCTGCCTGCCGGCACTGCTGGACATCATCCGCTACCTGTTCGTATCGGCGATGACCACCGTGTCGGCAGCGATCTTTCTGTACAGCCCCGACACCATCCTGGCTGCCGTTGCCGTGCTGAACATGGACGACGCCGGCAACGTTGGCGGTGCCGCCGCCATGTCCACCTTGATCCTGCTGACCAGTGCCGGCGCTTCACTGTTGCTGGCTGCAGCCTCGCGCGGCCTGCTGCGCCGCTCCCAAGCCTGGCGCCAACGCGCCGCGACCGTCTGACCTGTAAGGAACCTACCCATGCACAAGCACCTTGCACTTGCCGTTGCCGTTTCCGCTGTGTTCAGCCTGCAGGCTTCGGCCGCCGATACCCAACTGACGGTCTACACCGCCCTGGAAGCCGAGCAACTGAAAACCTACAAGCAGGCCTTCGAGAAAGCCAACCCGGATATCGAGATCAAGTGGGTGCGTGATTCCACCGGTATCATCACCGCCAAGCTGCTGGCGGAGAAAGAGCGCCCGCAAGCCGACGCTGTGTGGGTGCTGGCGGCATCGAGCCTGGCCATCCTCGACCAGAACGGCATGCTCGAAGCCTATGCGCCAAAGGACCTGGGCAAGATCTCCGGCAATTATCGCGACGCCGCCAACCCGCCAGCCTGGGTCGGCATGGACGTGTGGGCCGCCACCATTTGCTTCAACACCATCGAGGCCGAGAAACAGGGCCTGAGCAAACCGGTGAGCTGGCAGGACCTGACCAAGCCTGAGTACAAAGGCAAGATCGTCATGCCCAACCCGGCCTCGTCCGGCACCGGCTTCCTGGATGTCAGTGCCTGGTTGCAGACCTTTGGCGAGCCGCAGGGCTGGGCCTACATGGATGCGCTGCACCAGAACATCGGCCAGTACGTTCATTCCGGCTCCAAACCGTGCAAGCTGGCGGCGGCGGGCGAGTTTCCGATCGGTATTTCGTTCGAATACCCGGCCGTTCAGCTCAAGCGCCAAGGCGCGCCGCTGGACATCTTGCTGCCAAAGGAGGGCTTGGGCTGGGAGATCGAGGCAACCGCAGTGATCAAAGGCTCGCCCAAGGCGGATGCAGCCAAGCGCCTGGCCGATTTCTCCGCCAGCCCGGCGGCCATGGAACTGTACAAGGAAAACTTCGCCGTACTGGCCGCGCCGGGCATCGCCAAGCCGCAGACCGAGCTACCGGCGGATTATGAGCAGCGGTTGATCAAGAACGACTTTGCCTGGGCCTCGAAAAACCGCGACCAGATTCTGGCCGAATGGCGCAAGCGCTATGACGGCAAGTCGGAGAAGGTGGCCCAGCAGTAACGCTTCACTGTTGCAGGGCTGGCCTCTTCGCGGGTAAACCCGCTCCTACACGGGGACAGTGGAATACAGCCCGTCGTAGGAGCGGGTTCACCCGCGAAAGGGCCGGTCCTGCTGGCCAATCTCCACCCGCCGTTCACCGTTGCCGCCGCC